>JBCBZX010000044.1:0-13834 GCA_039815105.1 Pseudomonadota bacterium | reverse complement strand
GACGGCCTGCGCGGGCGCGAGCATGAAGCACGCCCCCAGCCCGAACGTGCGCTGAAGAAGCTGCGACGCCGGATCACTGGCGTTGACAAGCGACAGCGGGCTCTCGGGGGAGAAGGCAAACGCCCTCCGGCGGCGGCAAGCAGCGCCTTGTGCTGCACGTGCCGACCCGTGGCCTGATCGGTTATCTGGGCGAGTTCCTCACCGACACGCGCGGTTCGGGCATCATGAACCGCACTTTCCACGGGTATGAAGCGCACCGGGGTGAGATCACCGGCCGTCATACCGGTGTGCTGATCTCCAACGGCGACGGAGAGGCCGTGGCTTACGCCCTCTTCAACCTCGAAGACCGTGGCCCGATGATGATCGACGCGCAAACAAAGGTCTATCGCGGTATGATCGTGGGCGAGCACACGCGGGGCAACGACCTCGAAGTGAACGTGCTCAAGGGCAAGCAGCTGACCAACATCCGCTCCGCCGGCAAGGACGACGCCGTGCGCCTAACCACGCCCATGAAGCTGACGCTGGAAAAGGCGTTGGCCTACATCGCCGATGATGAGTTGGTGGAAGTGACGCCGGAGAATATCCGCCTGCGCAAGATCCATCTCGACCCCAACGACCGCAAGCGCGCGGCCAAGCAGGCGGCCTGACCATGACCGTCAAGCCGGGCCGCACCCGACTGGTCATGGAACTGGGCATGGGTACGGACATCACCGGTTCGGACTATACCAAGGCCGCCTGCCGGGCGGTGTTCAATGCCCTGCGGCAGAACTCGCTGGCGCTGGCGCCGGCCTTCGGCAAATCGCGGGACGATATGTTTTGCGAAATCGTGATCGGCGCGCAAAAGCCCGAAGAAGTGAACGTTGAGGAAGTGGCGGCCATTCTGCCCTATGGCAGCCGCGCAGTGCGCGTGGAATTCGGCGGCCTCGACACGCCCCGCGAAGGCCCGGATGGAGAACCGACAGGTTTTACCATCCTAGCCAATGCCGCGATCCTCGTGCATCTGGATTTGACACAAGCCGATCTCGACCGGATCGGAACTGATGGAAGCATTGGCCGATGAAGCGCCTCATTCTCGAAATGGGCACCGGCAACGACCTGTATGGCGGCGACTACACCAAAGCCGCCTGCCGCGCGGTGCAGGACGCCATCCACCACTCATCCCTCACCATGTTCCGCGCGCTGGAGCTGGACCCAACCAGAATGCAGATCGAACTGACCATCGCCGCCCAGGAGCCGGAGAAGGTGGATTGTGATAAGGTGGCCAAGAAACTTCCTTACGGCACCGTGACGGCCAAGGTGGTGCACGGCGGGCTGAACATTGATGATGTGGAAGTGGAAGGCCAGGAGCCGCGCAAATCCGTGATCGTCAATGCGAGCCTTGTGGTCCGGTATCCACTTTAGACCCTTTTGGTCACCACCCATTTGTGCTTGCCGATCTTCCGGGTGCGCTCGAAACCCAACTCATCGAACATGTGAAGCGCACCGTTGAATAGAAAAGCGGGTGACGCTTTGCGTCCCTCGATATCCTCGGGATAACCTTCGACGGTGCCGCCACCCAAACTGGAAATTTGCTCGAGCGCCCCGGCCAACGCCATCTTTGCTACGCCCTTCCCGCGTTGTCCTTTTCCAGAAAAAAAGCAGGTGATGCGCCAGTCCGGAAGCTTGTTCAATCCAGCTTGGTAAGCGCGCTGGTTGTGTAGGCGCGGCAGTTCCTCCGGTGTGCCGAATTGAACCCAGCCAACACATTCCTGTCCATCAAACACAAGGGACGCGTGCGCGCGGCCTTCCTCAACGCGGCACCGCTTCGCTTCGCGTTTGGCGTCGGCAGGTTCCTCGCTTCCCGCCTTTCCGTGGTACCACATGCACCAGCACCCGCCCCAAACTCCGTTATTGGCGTCCACCAACGCCTCAAACGCCGGCCATGTGTCTGCGTCGAGGGCGCGCGTCTCAAGCATGCGCGAAAATATCGACGTCGTTCCAGCCCGCGACATCGAGCTTACAGCGGTTGGGCAGGAAGTCGAAGCAGGCTTGGGCCATGTCGGTGCGTTCTTCACGGGCCAGACGAGCGTCCAAGTGCTCTTTGAGATCGTGCAAATAGAGCACGTCCGAGGCGGCGTAAGCCACCTGAGCCTCGGACAGTTCCTCCGCCGCCCAATCGCTGGACTGCTGCATCTTGGACAGGTCCATCTGCAAAAATTCCTGCACCAACACCTTGAGGGAGTGACGGTCCGTATAGGTGCGGGTCAGACGTGAGGCGATCTTGGTGCAATAGTTCGGCGCACTCATGGCTCCAAAAGCGTGGTACTGGATGGCGATATCGAACCGGCCGAAATGGTAGAGCTTCGTCAGGGTTTCATCGGTCAGAAGCGCCTCGATGTTCGGTGCTGATGTCTGGCCTTTGGCGATTTGCACCACATCGGCCGTGCCGTCGCCGGGGGACAGTTGCACCACGCACAGCCGGTCACGATGATTGTTGAGCCCCAGCGCCTCAGTGTCGATAGCCACCGCCATGTCCCGCGGCGACGCATATTGATCAAGGTTTGGCAGGTCGCCCTTGTGCACGCGGATGGTTGGTTTGGTGGCCATGTTTAGTCCTGTTCAATCACGTCGAGAAAATGGGCGGCGAAGCTGTCGAGCTTCTTGGCGCCAACGCCTTTGATGGTGCGAAAATCGTCGATGCAGGCCGGTCGCTCGCGGGCCATGTCCTCGAGGGTGCGGTCGGCAAAAATAACATAGGCGGGCACGGAGCGCTCTTTGGCCAACTCCAACCGTTTGGCTTTGAGGCGCGCCAGCAAACGCTGATCGTTCTCTGACAGCGGATCATCTTCAGCATCTGAAACAGCGAAGCCGCCGCTACGGCCACCCCTGCCTTTGGATCTGCTGCGCTCGCGCTTGTCGGCCACGCCATCATCGCGGAATTGGAACGCACCCTTGCCCGCCGTCAGTTCGTCGCCTTTGGCCCCCACCAATACAGAGGCGTAACCACCCGTATCCACTTCCAAAAATCCAGCCGACACCATTTGGCGAAGGAAATCGCGCCAGGCTGCCTTGCCCCGATTCTTGCCAGCGCCGAAAAAGGACAGATCGTCGTGACGTGCCTTGGACACCTTTTCGGTTCGGTCTCCAATCAACACGTCCACAATGTGGGCTTGGCCGTAGCGTTGGCCGGTGTCGCGCACCGCGCCGATCACCATGCAGGCGTCTTCGCTGGCATCGGTCACATCGCCGGGCGCATCGCATCTGTCGCAATTGCCGCAAGGCTGCGTGGTTTCGCCAAAGTAGCTCAGCAGCGTTTGTCGGCGGCACGCGGTGGCATCGGCATATCCGATCAGCGCTTCAAGGCGACGCAGTTCCTGGCGTTCGCGTTCCGGATCGTCGAACTCGTTCTCCACGAACTGTCGGCGCAGGCGCATATCGCCGGGGCCAAACAGCATGTGGGCTTCCGCCGGCAACCCATCGCGGCCCGCACGACCGATCTCCTGGTAATAAGCTTCCATGGAGCCTGGCATATCGGTGTGGAATACGAACCGCACATCCGATTTGTCGATGCCCATGCCAAAGGCGATTGTGGCGCAGATGACGAGGCCATCTTCGGTGAGAAACCGGTTCTGATGGTCGGCCCGTGTGTCGGCGTCGAGGCCCGCATGGTAAGGCAGGGCCGTGATGCCATTGGCGTTGAGAAGTGCAGCGGTCTCCTCGGTCTTTTTGCGTGACAGGCAATAGACGATGCCCGATTGGCCTTTGCGCTGGCTTACAAAGTCCAGGAGCTGGTCCTTGGCATTGGCCTTACGAGTGGCCGCCAGCCGGATATTCGGTCGGTCAAACCCGGAGACAAATGTCTTATACGGTCCACCAAACAGGCTGGTCTGTATGTCGCGGCGCGTGGCCTCGTCGGCCGTGGCTGTCATGGCGGCAATCGGCACGCCGGGAAAATGGTTCGACAGGTTCTCCAGCGCCGCATATTCGGGCCGGAAGGACGCGCCCCAGCGGCTCATGCAGTGTGCTTCATCCACCGCAATCAGGCTCAGCGGTTGCTTGCCCAGGGCGTCCAGCATGCGCGGCGTCATCAGCCGCTCGGGTGCCATGTACAAAAGCCGTACTTCGCCCCGCATCACGGCGTGCCAGATGGCGACATTGTCTTCCCGGTGTTTCGAGCCGTGGATGGCCTCAGCCGCCACGCCGTTTGCCTTTAACGCCGCCACTTGGTCGTCCATCAGGGCCACCAGCGGAGAGACGACGATGCTCAACCCGCCAAACACCAGAGCAGGTACCTGGAAGCAGAGCGATTTGCCCGCACCGGTGGGCATAACCGCCAACACCGAACTGCCGGACAGCAACGTGTTCACCACATCTTCCTGGCCCGGGCGGAAGCTGTCATAGCCGAAAGTCTCGCGCAGAACGTCCAGCGGGTCGGGACGCTCGTGAAATTGGGCGGGCACATCCGCGCGAATCGGCTGGGCAAGAGACATGTCACTGGGTAGCGCGGCAGGGCAAAGCCGCAAAGAGCAAAGCGCCGCACAAACACGCAGATGACAGCACCATCCACACTGACCTATGTTCGCCTCATGGATGTTGAGCTTGGAAAACCGAATTTGGATGCTGACCTGATGGCGCAATTCATCGCCATCGTGGGTGAGCGTGCCGCACTGCGAGACCCGTCGGACACCGCCCCCCACACCCAAGAGCCAAGGGGTCTTTGGCCGGGCCAGACGCCCTTGGTTCTCAAACCGGCCACAACGGCGCAGGTGTCAGCTATCATGGCCCTCGCGCACCAACACGGCATCGCCATCGTACCCCAGGGGGGCAATACTGGCCTTGTGGGAGGTTCCACCCCTTCCGCCGATGGCAAACAAATCGTCCTTTCCCTTAGCCGTATGAACGCCGTCCGTGATGTGGACCCGCTGGGCAATACGATAATTGTGGAGGCAGGATGTGTGCTTGAGAATGTTCAACGGGCAGCCGACGGCGTAAACCGTCTCTTCCCGCTTCGCATCGGCAGCCAAGGCTCGTGCCAAATCGGCGGCAATATCGCCTCCAATGCCGGCGGCACAGGCGTGCTTGCTTATGGCAATATGCGCGACCTGGTGTTGGGCCTCGAAGTCGTGCTCCCCGATGGCCGCATCTGGAACGGGCTAAACCGGCTCAAGAAGAACAATACCGGCTATGACCTCAAACATCTGTTCATTGCAGGAGAGGGGACATTGGGAGTGGTGACCGCAGCCGTCCTCAAACTGTTCCCAAAGCCCAAGGGCACCGCCATGGCACTGGTGGGGGTGGCGGACCCCCAAGCGGCGATGGCTCTGTTTTCGCGCCTGCGCGATAGCGCTGGCCATGGCTTAACCGCATTTGAACTGTCAGGCCGGAAACCCTTTGAATTTCTGTATCGCCATTTTGCCGATAAGCACCGCGACCCGCTGGTAGGCGCACATGCGTGGTATTGCCTCATCGAAGTGTCCTCCCAGCGCGACCAGGCGGATGCGGAAACCGTGCTGACGACCGCGCTTGAAGCTGCCTTCGAGGCCGGCGAAGTCGAGGACGCTGCGCCAGCCGCCAATTTGGCACAGCAGGCTGAGTTCTGGCTGATGCGGGAGAATTTGAGCTGGGCGCAGAAGCCAGAGGGTGCATCCATCAAGCACGACATCTCGGTGCCCGTTACCGCCATTCCATCGTTCATCGCCCAGGCGGAGCAGGCGGTGCTTGCCGTGGAACCTGAAACACGCATCGTCTGCTTCGGTCACATGGGCGACGGCAATCTGCACTATAATCTCAGTCAGCCCGAAGGGTGGGAGCCGCAGCGGTTCCGAGATCTAGAGCATCGATTCCATGAGGCGGTTTATGCCGTTATCGCTGATCATGACGGGTCCATTTCCGCTGAACACGGCATTGGTCGCATGAAGATGAAAGCGATAGCCACGCTCAAGGCGGGGACGGAGATGGACATGATGGTGGCCATCAAACGCGCATTAGACCCCCACGGCATCATGAATCCCGGTAAGCTCATTGACCCGGACTTGCTTGACAGATCGTGATCGCCTGACGCGCACGACGACAAAAGCGCTCTTGCGTTCGCAAGTGGTTTGAGGCGAATGGGTCTATGCCACTCGCTTTGTTCCCAGTTTTGACACTTGCTCTGCTGCTCGGCCCGATTTTAGCGGGGTTGGCAGCCACGCTTTTGCCCGCCTTTGGCTACTTTCCGGCGCTTGGCGGTAACGCATTCAGCATCGAGCCATTTGTCACGCTGATCGACAAGCCCGGTTTATGGAAGTCAGCATTCCTTTCGATCAAAGTGGGCGTTGTATCCACAGTTCTAGCGCTTGCCATCACCGCATTGTTTTTGGCCGGATGGCACTCCACGCGTTCGTTCCGCGCGGTGCAGGGTTTCATCTCGCCGCTTTTGTCCGTGCCGCATGCTGCGGCGGCTTTCGGCATCGCGTTTCTATTGGCACCATCGGGCTGGTTGATGCGGCTCGCATCGCCCGAAATGACCGGCTTCACTCGCCCGCCAACTTACCTGTTCCCCGGAGATGAGGGGGGGTGGGCTCTCATTTTAGGCATGACGGTCAAGGAGCTACCTTTTCTGATCCTCATGTCGCTCGCCGCTTGGCCTCAACTCAGGGCGGACAAAAAACTGCAGGTCGCCGCCGGGCTTGGGTATGGCCGTGTTGCGGGGTTCCTGCATGCGGTGTGGCCCCAGCTTTATGGGCAGATACGGTTGGCCGTGTTTGCGGTCCTGGCGTTCGCAGCTTCAGTGGTGGATGTCGCGTTGATCCTTGGCCCCTCCACGCCTCCCACATTGCCGGTGCGTTTGCTCGATTGGATGAACGATCCTGATCTGTCCAAACGCTTCCTCGCCAGCGCTGGCGCGGTCTTGCAATTGGCGCTTGTGGTGGGGGCCATGCTGATGTGGCTGACTATGGAAAGATTGGGCAGCCTCATGTGTTCTGCCCTTGCGGGTGGGGGGTATCGCATGACGCGAGACGGCTTTGTTCGCCGCGCGGCATTGGTTGTCACCGTGTCTTTGGTACTTATGGTTTTGCTTGGCACTGTGGTTTTGGGCCTGTGGTCGGTGGCGGGTTTCTGGCGCTTCCCGGATGCCTTGCCGCAGGCTTTGACTTTTAAGACGTGGTCAGATCAGTCGTCGCAGGCGCTGCGTGTGCTGGGCAACACCTTCGCCATTGGCGGGCTTGCCGTGATCGTGGCTGCATTTTTGACAATTGGCTGTCTTGAGCGCGAGCATCGGTCCGGCAGGGACGGGGGGCAGCGGGCTTTGCTGCTGCTATACATCCCTTTGCTTGTCCCCCAGATCGCCTTTGTGTTCGGCTTGCAAATGTTTGCGCTGAGCCTCGGCATCGATACCAGTATGGCCGCTGTGGTGCTCGTTCACCTGGTGTTCGTGCTGCCCTATCTGTTTCTGTCTCTGGCAGACCCCTGGCGCAACGTTGATCCGCGTTTGGCGCAAGTGAGCGCCGGCATGGGGCATGGACCGAACATGTTTCTGTGGCGGGTGCGTTTGCCCGTTCTTCTGCGCGCAATTTTAACGGCTGCAGCGGTCGGGTTTTCCGTTTCCATCGCCCAATATCTGCCCACTCTTCTCATTGGTGGCGGTCGATTGCCAACGGTGACGACGGAAGCTGTGGCCTTGGCATCCGGTGGCAACCGGCGCGTGATTGGTGTCTACGCGTTCCTTCAACTGGTGGCGCCATTGGTGGGTTTTCTCATCGCCGCACTTGTACCTGCTTTCCTGTTTCGAAACCGCCGGGAGATGCGGCCATGATCCAGCCTTCTTCGACCAACGGACAAATCGCTACAGGCCCGCATGGACAATCGGGCCTCCACCTCGCCAATGTCGAGATTTCCCTCGCCGGAACCCAATTGATGGCTTTGGATGCGCGGGTGGAGCCCGGTCGTGTGTTCACCGTGATGGGGCCCTCCGGGTCGGGTAAGTCGTCGCTCCTCAATTTGATCGGAGGCTTTCTTCCGCCCGCCTTCAGCGCGTCCGGGGATGTGTTGTTGGACGGGAGCTCGCTTTTGTCTTTGGCACCTCACCAGCGGCGGGTTGGCACCTTGTTTCAGGATGCTTTGTTGTTTCCGCACATGTCGGTTGGCGGCAATATGGTGTTCGCTATTCCATCGTCGGTGCGAGGTGCGAACCGGCGCCATCGGGCGCAGGAAGCACTGGCCAGCATTGGTATGTCCGACTTTTTTGATCGTGATCCGTCAACTCTTTCCGGTGGCCAACGGTCGCGCGTGGCGCTGGCCCGCCTGCTGCTGGCGGAGCCGAAAGCGCTGCTGCTGGACGAGCCGTTCTCCAAGCTCGATGCCGCCTTGCGTGGTTCGATGCGTGATTTGGTGTTCAGCGCAGCTGCTGAGCGACAGTTGCCGGTCGTGCTGGTGACCCATGACGAGGCAGATGCAGATGCTGCCGGCGGGCCAGTGTTTCGGGTCTAGCCGTGGCGCTTCCAATTCAGCCACCTGTCCCGACGAGAATGCCCATTGATGAGGCCTTGCCTGATCTGCTTGCAGCTCTTGAGGTTCACGCCAGCGCGGTTCTGGTTGCCCCGCCCGGTGCAGGCAAGACCACGCGCGTGCCGCTGGCAGTTTTGGAAGCGCAATCGGCGGCAAAATGGCGAGGCGACGGCAAAATAATTGTGCTGGAACCCCGGCGCCTGGCCGCCCGAGCGGCCGCCAGACGCATGGCGCAGGCGCTGGGCGAGCCGATTGGCGAAACCGTGGGTCTGCGGGTTCGTTTTGAAAGCAAAACATCTGCCCGAACCCGCATCGAGATTGTCACCGAAGGCGTTCTCACAGCCATGATCGCAGACGATCCGGAGCTGTCGGGCATCAGTGCCGTCCTGTTCGACGAGTTTCATGAGCGCAGTCTGGACGCCGATTTCGGCCTCGCATTGTGCCTCGAAAGCCAAGCCGTCCTGCGCCCAGATCTTCGGCTTCTGGTGATGTCCGCGACACTGGATGGTGGGCGCATTGCCAAATTGTTGGGGTGCGGTACGCCGGTGATCGAAAGCCTGGGCCGGGCATTCCCCGTGGAGCTGCGCCACAGACCGATTGCCGTGAATGAGACCATTACCGACGCCATGGTCAGTGCCGTGCAGGACGCGTTGGCACATGAGCAGGGCTCGCTTTTGTGTTTTCTGCCCGGTGCAAGTGAAATTCGCCGTGTGGCGGAGCGCCTGAACACCAGCTTGGCCGGGCGCAGCGATATATTGGTGGCTCCCTTATATGGCGCCCTGCCACCCGGCGAGCAGGACTTGGCAATTGCGCCCGCGCCGGACCGCGTCCGCAAAATCGTGCTCGCCACGCCCATCGCTGAATCCTCGTTGACCATTGAGGGTGTGCGTGTGGTGATCGATAGCGGGCAGGTGCGCCAACCCATGTTCGAGCCATCGCTGGGGTCCACGCGGCTCGTCACCCGGCGCGCGTCCAAAGCGTCCGTCGACCAACGTATGGGCCGGGCGGGCCGCACCCAAGCCGGCATCTGCATCAGACTTTGGCCGGCAGCGCAGACGGCGAGCCTGCCTGCATTTGCTCCACCGGAGGTGGAGACCGCCGATCTTGCCCCATTGCTGCTGCGCGCGGCATTGTTTGGCGAACATGATCCCGCCGGTCTGCGGTGGCTCGACCCGCTGCCAAAGGCTCATCTCTCCCAAGCCAGAGCGGATTTGACCACCCTTGGGGCCTTGGATGCCAATGGATCCATGACCGCTAGAGGGCGCGCTCTGGCCGCGATGCCGCTGCAATTGCGAGAGGCCGCCATGGTGCTGGTTGCATCAGAATTCGGCGCAGAAGCGGCACGCAGCGCTGCGCAATTGGCGGTGTTGCTGGGCGAGCGAGGTTTGGGTGGCAACAGCGTGGACTTGGCGACCCGGTTGCCAGCGTTTCTTTCGCGCCGTGGCGCACGCGAGAAGAGCGCAATGCGCTTGGCCGCGCGCATATCCCAAAGAGCCATGCAGCTCTCTGGTGACTCGAGCCCCAGCTCAGGCTCTAGCCGCGAACTTGACGAAGGTGAGAACATGAGTGCGGGCGCATTGCTGTCGCTGGGATTTCCCGATCGCATCGCCCAACGCCGAGGAGAGCGAGACGGCCAAATCCGCTTTCGTATGGCCAATGGTCGGGCTGTCCTGGTTGATGCGACTGATCCACTGGCGCGGGAGACCTATTTGGTGGTCGCTGACTTTCAAGGCCGGGCGGACGCCGCGCGACTGACCAATGCTGCCGCCATGACGGAAGCGGAAATCCGCCGTCATCATAGCTCGAACTTTCGCACCCAAACCCATATCGAAATGAGCGCGTCAGATGCGGTTGTTCAGGGTACGGTTAGAGAGGCATTGGGCGCTCTTGTGTTGGCCGAGCGAGGGATGAGCGCCGCCGAGCTAAAGCAAAGAGCGTCCGCCCTATTGCTTGAGCGCCTGCCGACCTATGGTGTGAGCGCTTTGCCATGGGCCGACAAGACAATGGCATTGCTGGCCCGCATTCGGTTCGCAGCCAATATGGACGCTTCCTTCGCGGCGGCTGGCGACATGCTGGAAGGGTCTCTCGACTTTCTCGCCGGCGCGTTTGAAGGTTGTCGTTCCTATAAGGATATCTCTCCGGTTCAACTGCATAACAGCGTGGAAGCGGAAGCCGTCGAGCGCTTGGGGTGGGGCGCCTGGAGCCAGCTTTCAAAATTGGCGCCTGCGCAGTTTCAACCGGCGTCGGGCCATGCGGTGAACATCGACTATTCTGGTGCCGATCCCCTGGTGTCGGTCAAGCCGCAGCAAATGTTTGGTGTTAATGAGCATCCGGTGATCGGGCCCAACAGGGTGCCGCTCATGTTCTCACTTGTGTCACCTGCCGGGCGACCCATTCAAACCACGCGCGATTTGCCCGGCTTTTGGGCGGGCAGTTGGCAAGATGTGCGGCGTGACCTGCGCGGCCGCTACCCCAAACATGATTGGCCCGAAGATCCGGCCAACGCCCAACCGACCGCTCGGGCAAAACAACGCTCGGGCAAAACCACGTAAGTGACATTGTGGTGCCCAGTGTGGTGCTGCCCAGCGTTGTTCAGTATCGCCAAGAGATGTCCGGCTTCTAGCGGCGAGCCGTTTTGCATTGTCGGTGGCCGTTCAAATGCTACATCCCAATCATGACTTCCACTCAAGACCTATCGGACGCGCAGCACCAACAGCAGTTTCCTGCGGATGACATGCACGGCATCGTGCCCGAGAAGCGGCATCTTGGCGGCGGCGCGTTGCGTCTGGAGACAATCGTCAAGCTGCGCTGGGGTGCAACGGCGGGGCAAAGCCTGGCCGTATTGGCGGCGGGCTATGAGTTTGGGCTCACAGCCCCATTGGTTCTTTGCTTTGTGCTGATCGGCGCGGCGGCCTGGCTGAACATTTTCCTTCTGTCGCGTTATGCGCGCACATCGCGCCTGCCGGAAAAACCTGCTTTCTCCCTCTTCGTGTTCGATACAGTGCAATTGGGGGGGCTGCTGTTTCTGACGGGGGGGCTGACCAATCCATTTGCCATTCTGATCATGGCGCCGGTTGTAACGTCATCGTCTATTTTGTCATTGCGGCGGACGGCAGAGCTGGGCGCGATTGCCGTGGCGCTGATCACTTTCCTTGCCTTCGCCCACCTGCCACTGCCCTGGCGGGCGGACTCTCCATTTCTGGTGCCCGGCACCTATGTGCTGGGCGTCTGGGCGGCTCTCACCGTCTCGGTCCTCTTTACAACTTTCTATGTTTACCGGGTGGGCCGGGAGTCCCGGGCACTGTCAGACGCCTTGGCCGCCACGGAAATGGTGCTGCAACGCGAATTGCATATGCAGGCGTTGGACGGCATCGCCGCAGCCGCCGCCCATGAACTCGGGACGCCCTTGGCGACAATTTCTTTGACGGCCAAAGAGCTGAATCGAAATACCGATGTAGACGCCCAAACCAGAGAAGACCTGCAACTGATCGTCAGCCAAGCGATGCGGTGCCGTGACATCCTCAAACGCCTGAACAATCTCGGCGGCGATGGATCCGACCACTTTCCAACTGTGACCCCGGTGACAATGATGGAACAGGTTTTGGAGCCGCTGCGCGAAGCCGAGCCCGACGTTGAGATCGAATTCATTGTTTCCGAGGGGCTGGAGGTCAGCGCCGCGCCGCTCGCCATCAGAAACCCGGGCGTGCTTCATGGCTTGGCCAACATCGTGGAAAACGCGCTCGATTTCTCACAGCAACGGGTCACCGTCCAGACCGGATGGACAGATATGGAGGTGACCGTAACCATAATGGATGACGGGCCGGGCTTTTCGCTAGAAAACCTTGAACGCTTTGGAGGGCCCAACATGTCCCGCCGCTCAATTGATGTTCAAAGCGAAGGCCATGGCAGCCGTGCGGGGGGATTGGGCTTGGGTCTGTTCATTGCCAAGACTTTGCTTGAGCGGTCCGGCGCCACGGTGGTAGCGGCCAATATCGGGCAGAGAACCGTAAACAAACGGCGTGCGCGCCTATACGGAACCCAATTGCAGGCGAGCGGTGCCTTGGTCGAGGTGCGATGGCCTCGGGACCAGTTTGAGAATGGGCAGCGCAGCGCAGACGGAAATTGGGCCCTGCGCATGGTGGAGTGAACCAAAAGCCCGGACATGCGTATTTCTAACCAAAGAAGGATGTTTGTGATGGATGCTCACGTTTTAACAGCTGGTTCTGGCAGCTCTTCCGGGTCCGCAAGTGCCTCAACAAACGCGGCCAGTGATCCGAGAGCGTCCCGCAATGTTGACGGCAAAACCTTGCTGCTGGTGGACGATGATCGACCGTTTCTCACGCGCCTTGGCCGCGCTATGGAAAGCCGCGGCTTTGTTGTCGAGACCGTGGACAATGTGCGCGAAGGCCTGTCCCGCGCCAAACTTTCCCCTCCCGATTTTGCGGTCGTTGATCTGCGGCTGGAAGATGGAAACGGCTTGGACGTCGTCGAAGCGCTGCGCACGGGGTCGCCCTCCACCCGCACCGTTGTGCTAACCGGTTATGGCAACATCGCATCAGCCGTCACAGCCGTAAAAGTCGGCGCCATCGACTATCTGTCAAAGCCAGCGGATGCTGACGAGATCATGGATGCCCTTCTGCGCCGCCCGGAAGACAAGGCCCCGCCGCCGCAGAACCCGATGAGTGCGGATCGCGTGCGCTGGGAGCACATTCAACGGGTCTATGAACTTTGCGATAGGAACGTATCCGAGACGGCACGTCGGTTGAACATGCACAGGCGAACGCTGCAGCGTATTCTGGCCAAGCGCGCTCCACGATAAGGGTTTGAGCGCTTAGGGACGGCTGACTGCCCTGAGCTTCCGTTCAGGCCTCAGGCAGATTGTGATCAGGTTTTGGGGAGAGCGGCCAGAGCCTCGCTGGCGATTTCGGCCTGCATAAGCCTTTCGGCTGCTGTTGTGGCGAAGACTTGTACGAGCTTCTTGCGCCGTGCAGCTGAAAGCCCATTTTCACGCGGTTCTCGAACAATCTCCGCGCCAAACCGGTCGGCGATGATCAGTCCTTCCGTTTCGGGAAACAGATCTTCCGGTAGGTCTGGCAAAGTCGCGAACAAAAAAGCATCGCAAAAAGCGCTGTAGTCCGGCCATTTATTGTCTGAGCGAAAATCCTGCACTGAAGATTTGATTTCAACAATTGTGATCCGGCCCTTTGGGCAAAGGCACACCAGGTCAGCCCGCCGTCCATTGTCTAAAGTCATTTCAGGCAGCGTGGCATGTTTCATCTCATAGAACATGCGCTGCAATCCGCGCCGAATCGAAAGTGCGCGGTCAGATTGGCGGCCATCCTTTAGGGGCGGGCGGGAATTTACCGAT
>JBCBZX010000142.1:0-7529 GCA_039815105.1 Pseudomonadota bacterium | reverse complement strand
CTGCGAATTGCCCTCCAGCCCGTAATTGGCGCGCACAATGGTGGTATTGCGCCCGACATTGCCGCCGCCGATGTACCCCTTTTCCAGCACGGCGACATTGGTGATCCCGTGCTCTTTGGCCAGATAGAACGCCGTCGCCAGGCCGTGACCGCCAGCCCCGACGATCACCACGTCATACTCGGCCTTGGGCTCCGGATCAGCCCATTGACGATCCCAGCCCTTATGGTGGCGCATGCCCTCGCGGACGACGGCGAAACCGGAATATTTGCGCATGTTAATCACCTTGCTGCTGGGCCGTGAGCCTTAAAGAAAGCGTATCAACATTAGGAATGCCAGCCAATTTATCCTTGCTACCTCGCGAATGCGACCAAGCGTAGCGCTTTTGTAGCCTTTCAGGCGCGGTGCCGAGAGCCGGTGTCTGGCGGCATTCGACAATAGACCGGTTTCATGATACCGTTTTTGCTCTTGGCGCGTTGTTTTGGGGTAGCCGTTGCGCACTATCTCGGTTTTGGCCAGAGGCGAAGAGGGGGGATATGGCAAGTCCACCTGTGGACCCAACACAGCAACTTGTGCTCGACTTTGCGAGCGCCGTTCTGATGCCCGAGCAGTGGGTTCCCACACTCGATAAGATGGCCAGACTCTTTGGCGGCTCCTTTGCAACCTTTGAGTTGATCGACAGAGCAACCGGTCGGCATCTACAGTATTTTGACAGTTCCGACATTGAGGTTCAGCAAGACTACCTAACCCATTTTCTGCCGCTTAATCCGCGGATCGCATTTGGCAACCGGCCAGGCGCGCCCGACCTACTGCACGATCAACTCCTGATCAGTGAAGGCGCCATGGAAAAGGATCCATTCTACATGGACTTCCTGCGCCCATTTGACTTGCGGTATTTTTCGGCGTTCCGGGCCCTTGAGACATCTGACATGGTTGGCGTTTTCACCGTCCAGAGGAGCATACGGGCCGGCCCGCCAGATCCGGAGACGCTCAAACGTTTCGGGCGTTTTGGCCGATCATTGCGAAACGTTGCAAGCGCGCAGGCTCGATACGGCCATTTGCTCTCCAGACTTGACACGCTTGAGGCTGTTTTTGAGAAGATGCCTGTGGGGATCATCACGCTTGATCTGCGCGGCCGTGTTCTTGAGGTCAATTCTACTGCCAAAGCGATTTTTGAGAGTTCGGACGGTCTTGGCATCGTGGGAGGCCGCCTAAGGGCCACCGAGACAGGTGCCCAACGGCGGCTGTTGGAACTCATCGCTTCGTTAGGGCACGCGCGCGATGAGGTGCCCTTTTCGCAACTGTTTATTCCCAGGAGCTCGGGACTGCCCCCATACCGGCTGGTCGTTGAGCCCGGGCACGTGACATCCATGCGGTCGGACGGGGCCAATACAGTTGTGGTTGTCTTGGAAGATCCGTCCCGGGACATTGCCCTGGAAATCGAACATCTGAAAGATGGGTTTGACCTTACGGCTGCAGAGGCCCGCGTAGCTCTCCTGATGACAAAAGGCCAGTCAGCTTCTGAAATGGCCCGGTCGAGCGGGGTTTCCATCGCTACGATCCGCACGCAGATTCAGCGTGTGCTGAACAAGTCGGGCGCGCGTCGGCAGATCGATCTCGTGCGTATCTTGTCCCGCTACATCTGACAGCCAGCATCATCAAGTTTGATGATTTCTGGAGGTCAGACTGCTGCTAGCCTTCACCAGACTGATAACGCTGGCAGGAGCGCGACATGAACTTTCGTCCATTCATATGTTTGGTGGCTGGGCTGACATTGGTTGGCTGCACAACCATCTATTCTCGCAGCACGCTGGTTGGTGAATTCAACTTCAACGGCAAAAAATATGATATCTATCAGGCGTTTCGAAACACCGAAGCCGGAGACCCAGGCTTGGTCAGAGTTCTGATGCCGAAGGGCCAGAGGCCGGAGGACTTGGGTGGCTCGCTAGCCCTCGCTTACTGCCAGGAAGAATTATATGTCGGGCGCGAGAACGAATGCCTGAAGCACTTCCGAAAGCGCCTTGAGCAAAGGACGAACCGGCCGAAACGCGAGCGGGAAGAAAGCGGTTACTAAGTCTTCTGCGCGCAAACCCATCTGGCAATGTCTCCCGTGCCCGGCCGTCTTTCAGCCATCTGTTTGAGAAGTGTGGAGGGAACTGTGAAAAACACGACAACCATTATCGCTGCTTTGGCCATGATCATGCTTCTTGCGGCCTGTACACCCTACGCTGGCAGTGAGCGTATTCGTGGCTTTGTTCATAAGGGCAAGAGTTATGACATATATTCCGCGTTCCGCTCCAATTCGTCTCGCGGTACCGAGGAAAAGGTTATTCTGTTGACCGAAGCTGGCCGCAGCCCGGCTGATATTGGCGGATTTTACGTTCGCGCAACTTGCGTGTCCAGGCGCGTCACCCAAGCCTGCCTCGCCAAATTCCGTGATCAGTTGGACAATCCGACCAAACCGGTCGATCGGGAAGAAAGCGACGGCGAATACTAGTGAATCACTGGTTCCCATGGTAGCGGATGGCGTTGACTTTTCGCGCCGCTTGCATCTATATCCGCGCCAACACGGGCGCAGACGCGCCCTTCTTTATGCCGCCAGCAACGCTTGCGTTATGATGTCGGCGTCACCAACAGGACGGAACGATGAAAATCAAGAATTCGCTCAAGTCGCTCAAGGGCCGCCATCGTGCGAACCGTATGGTGCGCCGCAAGGGCCGCATTTACATCATCAACAAAGAAAACCCACGCTTCAAAGCCCGCCAGGGCTGAACAGGCGGGTTCTGCACGGTTTTCGTGCGGGCTGACTGCGCAACCGCTCTCATTCTGTGGGGGCGGTTTTTTGTTGTGTGCGAGTGCTGGCAAGCACGGATGCTGCGACGATGCGCACCTGATCGTGAATTTGACGACCGAAGGTGACGCGCTACCATCTTGGTATGACTTATTTGCGCGGCCTGTTCACACTGTCTGTTTTCTGTTCAGCATTGGGCCTTGGCCTGGTGTCGGCACCGGCTTTGGCGGATGATATTCCTGCAAGCGCCAAGGCTGCGGAAGACACCCAGCCAGCGATGCCAGCGATTGAAGGCCGGGCAGGGCGGCTCAACCAACTGTTCGCCGAGCTTAAACGAGAGCGTGATCCCCAGAAAGCCAAGCGCATCTCAAACCGGATCTGGATCGCATGGTCGAGCTGGGATGACGATTCGATCGATCTCCTGATGCGCCGTTCCAGCCAAGCTATTGATGCCAAGCAGTTGCCGATGGCGCTGGATATTCTCGACCAGGTCGTGGCACTCGCACCGGACTATGCCGAGGCCTGGAACAGGCGCGCCACCGTGCACTTCATGCAAGGCGATTTTGAACTTTCCATTGCCGACGTTCAGCAGACCCTGGCTCTGGAGCCCAGACACTTTGGTGCGCTCACAGGTTTGGCTCAAATGATGCAGGCGCTTGATGAGAAAGAGCGAGCGATCACAGCTCTGCAACAGGCTTTGAATGTTTATCCTGCGATGGAGGGACCGAAACAAGCCCTCATACGTTTGCTAGAAGAAACAGAGGGCGAAAGCCTGTAACAGCAAACTATCGGCAGAAACCATATGAATAAAACCACTGGCGCTGTGCTGGCATTGGCGCTTATGGGCGCTGGGTTCGCAGCCTACTCGGAACAGCAGGCCAAACAGATAGAGACTGAATTCCCGCCCATTGGCGAGTTCCACACGGTCTCTGGTGTCGCATTGCATGTGTGGGATTCTGCGGCGCAGCGCCCATCCGACGCGGAACTGCCGGCAGTTCTTTTCATACATGGTGCGAGCGCAAATTTGCAGGACCAGCAGGCCATCTATGCCGATGCGTTGGACGGCAAAGCGCGCACCATCTTCGTTGATCGGCCAGGCCATGGTTATTCCCAGCGCGGGCAAGGGTTTATCGGCCCTTCGCCACAGGCCCAACTATTGGGTCAATTGCTGGACAGATTGCAGATCGATAGCGCTGTCATTGTCGGCCACTCATATGGGGGCGCGGTAGCGGTGACCATGGCGCTGGAAGCGCCCGATAAAGTGGCCGGTCTGGTGGACATAGCGGGGCCAACCCACACTTGGGATACAGGTTTGGACTGGTATCATGACTGGACGGCGCCTGCGATTCTGGGGCCGGTGTTCACCCGGGTGATCGCTCTTCCATTTGCGCATTTGTCCGATGTGATGCCTGGCGCTCTGCGCAATGTGTTTGGCCCGCAAGACGTGCCGGCAGACTATCGCCAGCGCACGGCCCCTGATCTCGCGCTGCGCCCCAAACCATTCCGCGCCAACAGTCAGGATCTGGATGTTTTGCTGGCGCACAATGAACGGGTGCAGGGCCGTTATGGCGACATCTCCGCGCCGACCTCAATCATCCATGGCGATACCGACAAAACAGTTGCGCTGAGCCTGCACAGCGAAAAGCTGGTGGCGCAGATCGATGGCGCAGAACTGCACGTCCTGCCCGGCATCGGCCACAAACCGGACTGGGTTGCGCGGGACGTGGTGCTGCGTGAGATCAAGCGGGTCGCTGAGGCTGCCGGGATGGAATTATCGGCTGCCAATTGATCGACGCTCAATTGATCGGCGAAACGAGGCTAAACCCCGCCGCGCCCATCGCTGGAGATGTAGGCCACGCGGAGCATGTTGGTTGTGCCAGGTGTGCGCAGGGGCACGCCGGCCGTGATGATGACGCGCTCACCGGGTTGTGCATAGCCCTCTTCAAACGCCGCTGCGCACGCCCGATCCACCATCTGATCGAGATCGTCCACATCGGGCGATACGACACAATGAACGCCCCAAACCAGCGCCAGGCGACGCACTGTACGGGTAATCGGAGACAAGGCCAGAATAGGGGTGGTTGGCCGCTCACGGCTCATGCGCATTCCCGTGGTGCCGGACGCGGTGAAACAGACAATGGCGCTCAAGTCCAAGGTCTCTGCCACTTGGCGGCAGGCCATGGAGATTGCATCGGCTCCGGTCGCTTCGGCACCGGGGCGCTGCGCGTTGATGATGGAGCGGTAATACTGGTCCTGTTCCACCCGCTCTGCGATGGCGTTCATGGTGCTGACGGCTTCGACGGGGTAGGCGCCCGCCGCGCTTTCTGCCGACAGCATGACAGCGTCTGCGCCCTCATAAACGGCCGTCGCAACGTCAGAAACTTCCGCGCGGGTCGGAACCGGAGCGTCAATCATGCTTTCAAGCATTTGGGTTGCGACCACGCAGGGTTTGCCCGCCATGCGGGCGGCACGGGTCAATTGTTTCTGAATGCCCGGTACGCTTTCGATGGGCAATTCCACGCCCAGATCGCCGCGGGCCACCATCACGCCATCGGACAATTCCATAATCTCGTCGATGCGGGCCATAGCCTGGGGCTTTTCAATCTTGGACATGATCGCGACTTTGCCGCGCGAGATCTTGCGTACTTCAGCCAGATCCTCTGGACGTTGCACAAAGCTCAGCGCCACCCAGTCCGCTTCGCCGGTGGCCAGAACCGCCTCCAGATCCTCGCGATCTTTCTCTGTCAGGGCGCCGATGGGCAGGTCTGTGTCGGGCAGGCTGACGCCCTTGCGGCTGGACAGTTTGGTGCCGGCCACCACTTCGGCAACACAGGTTTTGGGCGTGCACTCCACGGCGACCAGCTGCACTTTGCCATCATCCACCAGCAGGCGGTGGCCGGGCTCGAGAGATTCTAGAATTTCGGGGTGTGGCAGGTGCACACGCCCGGTGTCACCAGGCTTGGTATCGCTGTCGAGGGTGATCTTATCGCCTGGTTCTACGGCTACGCTTTTCTCTGCAAACTCGCCGAGGCGCAGCTTTGGCCCCTGCAGGTCCGCAAGGATGCCAATGGGTCGGCCAACTTCTGTCTCCACCGAGCGAATGCGCTCGATGAGCGTGCGCATCACATCATGGGGGGCATGGCTCATATTGATGCGGAACACATCCGCACCGGCGAGGTGCAAGGCCTTGATTTGATCGCGCTCAGACGATGCGGGGCCAAGGGTGGCGAGAATTTTTACCTTGCGCGAGCGTTTCATGCGCGGTCCTTCCGGCTGAACGTCCGGAAGACGGTCTCAGCTTAAATCGATTGTATTGCGAGCCTTACCCTTATGCGCAGGCATCACAAAGCGCAAATCCGTGAAAGGTTTGTGACGCTCTGTCAGCACAAATTTTCGACTTTGAAGAGCTTATCCGTTTGGCTGGGAGCCAGTGGCCCGGCCATCCGCCGTTAAGCGCACCATCCAGCTTTGCTGGTCCGCTGTGTCGATTTCCTGAAATCCGGTTCGTTGAAAGCCTCTGGAAAAGCAGTCCTGGACGCCCTCGATCTTGAACTCGCGATCATCGGTGCACATGAAAATGTCGCCGCGCCATTGGCCACCGGTTTCCGCATCCTCGGCAAAAAGATAGTAATAGCGTGAGACCAGCTCGCCTTTGAGGACGGAAGCGCAACTCTCAGCAGGCACACGGAACCATCCTTCGGTGACCCATTCGTCGGACTGCCGATAGCCTACGGATACGCCGACAAGTGCTTTTGTTGCATTGCATACGCGAAAATCCGCCATGGCCGCTCCGGCTGGGGCCAGAAACAGGGTCGCAAAAACTGAAAAAATGGCGATCAGGCGCATCGAGGTCAGTCCTTTGTCATCCACCGCAACGACAGCTAGTTCACTTAGCTTGTGACGAAATCAAGTCACCAAAGCGTTAACCGCTCGCTAACCATGACGATCTGTAACGGCAAAAAGTGGGCATATCACACTGTCAGGCACTTCCCAATGTCAGTCACTAGGCCTTGCGCGGACGGGCCATGAATATTCCAGCGAGGATGAGTGCGCCCCCGGCGGCTTGGTAGCCCGTGAGATGCTCGCCAAAAAACGCCCAACCCAAGAATGCGGCGGCTACCACTTCCATAAAGATGACAAGCGATGAAAAGGCGGCGGATAAAGACCCGATCGCAACCGCAAGCAGACCCTGGCCCGCTGCTTGGGAAACAATGCCCAGCGCCAGCAGGGCAATCGCTCCACCCAACGTGGCTGGGATGAAGTTTTCACCCGATATGATCGCAACCACCAGAAGCACGGCCGCTGTTACCAGTGTCGAATGGTAGGTCAGCGTTGCAGCCTTGACGTCGGTGCTGCGGCGGGCGAGCCGGAAGGTGAGAATATAGGTGGCGAAAAATAGCGACGTTATGAAGCCCGCAATGTCGCCCCAAATACGTTCGGGTGCGGCCACCAGACCGCCGCCCACAAGCAGCAACGCGCCCAGAACGCAGATGATGATCCCGCCAAACATGGCTCTGGTCACCCGCTCTCCCAGAACCAGGTTTGAAAGCAGCAAAACCCAGATTGGCGACAGGCAGGCCAGCAGCGTCGCATTCGCCATGGTCGTGTTGAAGATGGCAATGTGCCAGAAGGCAAGGTCGCCCGCAAAGGCCAGGCCGGACAGGATTACCAGCCGATCTGTGGAGAAAAACGCCGGCCGCTTGCGGCCCTCCATCCATGCCCAGACGAACAGCACTGGCAG
>JBCBZX010000312.1:0-3652 GCA_039815105.1 Pseudomonadota bacterium | reverse complement strand
GTCAGGTAAACACCCAGCAATGCGGATGACGCAACCAACAGCATAACCACCGCCGTCTGATGGCCGCCTTCAAGCATAGCCTCTTTCAAATGCGCCCAATTCAGCTCGCGATGAATGACGCCGCCAACGAAGAGTGCTGCCAGAACAGCAAGACCAGCGCCTTCGGTGGCAGTCACGACTCCACCGAGGATCCCACCAAGGATTATGAGAGGCAGTGAGAGCGCCCAAATGGCGTCCCGGCCCGTGCGCACCACATGTTTCCACCGGAACGCTTCTTCCACCGGCAGATTGTATCGGCGGGCAAACCAATATGCGACCCCCATCATGCCAGCTCCGCCCAAGATCCCTGGCACAATCCCAGCCACGAAAAGCTGCACGACTGAACTGTCAGACATCACGGCATAGAGGATCATGGGGATGGATGGCGGGATGATGACCGCCAGTGTCGCAGAAGATGAGGTAATTGCCGCCGCCATCGCGCCGGGATAGCCTTTCTTCTTCATCGCCGGGATCAAGATCGAGCCGAGGGCGGCAACATCCGCCACGGCTGAACCGGAAATCTCTGCGAAGAACATGGATGTGCCGATATTCACCATGGCGAGCCCACCGCGCACAAATCCCATGATCGCGGATGCAAACGCGATCAAACGCCTGGAAATACCAGACGTGTTCATGATTGCGCCGGCAAGGATGAACAACGGAATGGCGAGTAGTGGGAATTTCGTCGCGCCGTCAAACATGACCAAAGCCACGTTGGGCAATAAATCAGGCCCGGACGTAATCACCATCGCCATGGTGGCCACGACGCCGAGCGCCACTGCAATTGGAACGTTCAGCAGTATGAGCGCGAGGAGCGCCAAGAACATCAAGAGCAAGACCATGGTGATGTGTTCTCAATCCTGTGAGGCCAAAACGCGAACGATCCGGACGCTGGACCGATACCGGCTCAGCAGTTCAACTGCGTGAATATCAATGAGAGGCACCAAGCTCTCCCCGCAGCGCCTCTGGCAGGCTGAGGAGCTGACACACGACAAAGAGTGCGGCACCGATTGGAATAACTGATTGTGTGAATTGGGTCGGGACACTGGACAGGCTGACAAGGTTGTCCCCTTCAAGGATCACCAACACTTCATAACCGACCCAAGCCAGCAAAACGAAGAACCCGACGACAACCACTTCGCCAAAGAGGATGGCGGCAATGCGGGCTTTCTCCGGCATCGCCTCCACCAACCCAGGGAACCCGATATGACCGCGTCGCAGAGCAGCGTAGGCGGCGCCGTAATAAGTCAGCCAAGCGAGCTGAATTGACGCGACTTCATCGTACCAACTGAAAGGCTCTCCAAAGGTCCGCGCGACGACCGCAATGATGACAACACCCGCCATCCCAATCATCTGCACGCAAATGAAAAAGCCCAGAACCGTCTCCAGTGCTTTTCTGGCTGATGCGAAAATTGGCAATGCACCTGACATAACTCATGCTCCGCCGAAGAGTGACTGGTGTCGTAGGAACACTAGAAAACGGTGTTTGAGAATCGCTAGAGGTAGCGAAATCGCGGGATCGGGCCGCCACTACGGCAATGGCAGCCCGTCCACCCGCAAAGGCTGAGAAATCTCGATCTCAGAGACGGATTAAACGCAGCACTTAGCTCCCGGCTCCGAGGGTGAGTGCTTTCTCAACCATTTTACCCCCCACGGGAACTTCGGACGCATAGGAGTCGTAGATTGACTTGCTTGCGTCGATGAAAGCTTGTTTGTTGGCGTTGTTGACCGTGATGCCACCGGCAATCAACTTGTTCAGCAGGTCGATTTCCAGTGCTGCTGCCTGCCCGTAAACATATGTTTGCGTGGTTTTTGCAATCGCTTGCAGTTCAGCCTGAACATCGGCTGGCAGCTTATCCCAGCGCTTTTTGCCGACGGTGACATAAGCCGGTGTGTAGACATGGCCTGTGATGGATAGGTATTTCTGCACTTCCTGGAATTTCGCACTGTGGATTTGCGCGTATGGGTTCTCCTGCCCGTCGATCACACCCGTTTGCAGAGCGGTGAAGACTTCAGAGAAGGACATTGGTGTTGGGCTTGCGCCATAGGTCTGGAACATTTTCACCCGCCACTTACCTTTCGGCGTGCGCAACTTGATGCCCTTCAGATCTGCTGGAACATCGATCGGTCGGGTGTTGTTGGTGATGTGGCGGAAACCATTCTCCCACAGCGCCAGCACTTTATAGCCCTTCGCCTCAATCAACGGCGCGAGCTCTGGCCAGAAAATGTCGTTCTCAATGCGGCTCATGTGGGCGCGATCCTGCACCAGATACGGCATCTCAAACATGCCAGCCTCGTCCACGACCGAAGACATCACAGACGACGGCAGCGCAAAATCTACAGTGCCGAGCTTCAGTTTCTGCATCAGCTCTTTATCTTTGCCGAGCTGACTTGACCCAAAGGTGTTGACTTTCACTTTACCTGCCATGGAGGCGTTCACCCGGCGGGCGAACTCATTCACTGAGGCGTCGAAGAGTGAGCCTGGAGCGCCGACGTGACCGAATTTAAGTTCGATTTCTGCGGCCGATGCGGAGATGCTTCCGGCCACCAAGCCAGTGGCGAATATGGCTGTCGCAGCGACAGCCGTCATGAGCTTTTTCATTCATTCCTCCCAATGATTGCAGTTCTTCTTGTTTTTATTGGCCGACCATATGTTCGGCATTGTTCGTCGCTATTCAGCGGCTGCCCGATCAGGTGACGCACGCTGCGCGGCTTCAGATAGGTAGGCCGTCGCAGCTGCCACTCCGTTTCCTTTCAGATTCACACCCGCGATCTGCAGGCCCATCTCAACCCCAGCAAGCGTTCCACAGAGGGATAGATCGTTGAAGGCACCGAGGTGACCAATGCGGAAGACCTTGTCGGCAACCTTCCCCAGTCCTGCCCCAAGAGACATGTCGAAATGCTCAAGGATCACTTTGCGGACCGCATCAGCACTCTTTCCCTCGGGCATCAAAACGGCCGTCAGCGCGCTGGAATATTCCTCAGGGTTGGAGCACAGGATCTCAAGGCCCCACGCCCGAACAGCCCGCCGGGTCGCCTCCGCATGACGATCATGGCGTGCAAAGACGGCCTCCAACCCTTCTTCATCCAGCAGCATGGTCAGCGCTTCGCGCAGTCCGTAGAGCAGATTTGTGCCGGGCGTGTAGGGAAAGAAACCGCGCGCGTTCGGACCGAGCATCGCGTCCCAGTCCCAGAATGATCGGGTCAGCGTAGCGTTCTTCGATGCTGCAAGCGCCTTTTGACTGACCGCATTGAAGCTCAATCCAGGCGGTAGCATCAGACCCTTCTGCGAGCCGGAAACGGTGACATCAACGCCCCATTCATCATGTCGAAAATCGATTGATGCCAAGCCCGAAATTGTATCAACCAATAGCAAAGCCGGATGATTCACACCATCAATGGCTCGTCTAATATCCGCAATACGGCTTGTCGCACCGGTTGACGTTTCATTGTGCACGACGCAGACGGCTTTAATTTCATGGGCCGTGTCCGTCGCCAGTTTTTCAGCGATCCGTTCCGGGGGGGCACCAACCCGCCAGTTTGTTTCGACAGTGATTGGCTTCAATCCCAGCCGGGTTGCCATTTCCACCCACAGCGTCGCGAACTGCCCCGT
>JBCBZX010000182.1:0-6143 GCA_039815105.1 Pseudomonadota bacterium | reverse complement strand
TCCAAATTCCCGTAGTGCTTCAAGTTTGGTAGATTTATTGCGCCATACTTCCATGGGGGAAAATCCTTGCTCAAAGGAGGGTTCAAATCCACCTCCGGGCACCATTTGTTTTGGCAGACAGTCCCAACATTTGAAGTGAAATGCGACTTTGGTTCGAGTTGGTGCGCGTTATTGGACGTGGTCAACGTGTAACGGGCAATGTGCGCAACGCTCGATGTCAGCCATCCTGCTTCACAGTTCTGGCTGTTCGCCACGAAATGATGATGGACGCCATGTACGCGATGGTGATCGCAACCATGGAGTACCAAGGATAGGTGAACAGGATCGCGATGATGATCACAGCACCTATCAGCACGAAGGCAATGCTATCTGTGGGAACCAGCAACTTCTTAAACGAGAAAGTCGGCACCCGACTAACCATCAAAAGCCCGACAATCACCAAATGCGCAATGATGAGCGGCCCCAGCTCTTTTATGCCCTCCCAGCCGGCCAGATAAAGAAACATGGGCAGCAGCACCAGACCGGCGCCAGCCGGCGCGGGCACCCCCACGAAAAAGCGCTTAGCATCCGGCGCGTCCTCTTCCTCACGGTTCATCACGTTGAAACGTGCCAACCGCAACAGACAACACACCACGTAAATGAGAACAGCTATCCACCCGGGAGAGCGCATATCCTGCAGCGCCCAAGTGTAGAGCATCAAAGCAGGAGCGACCCCGAAGTTGACGATGTCGGCAAGGGAGTCCATTTCTGCACCGAGCTTGCTGACACCCTTCATGTAACGGGCAACCCGGCCATCCAAGCCATCCAGCAATGCGGCAAGCAGGATCAGCGTGACCGCCAATTCAAAACGGCCCTGCATGGCGAACCGGATTGCCGTGAGCCCCGCACTCAATGCCAAAATAGTCAGCAGATTGGGCACCAGCGCCCGGGCAGGCAGCGCACGGCGCAAGGCGAGCCGGCGGGCACCGCGCTCATTTTCAGCGGTGGGGCCAGCTTCAATTACTTCGTCCAGCGGATCTTCAGCCATCACGCAGCCCGGGCATGACGGCGCGTTTCCTGCGCCGACATGTCTGCCAGCACGGTCTCACCGGCGGTCATGGTTTGCCCAACCGATACCAAGGGCTCCACACCTTGAGGAAGATAAACATCCACACGGCTGCCGAAACGGATCAGTCCAAAGCGCTCTCCCGCTTCAACAGATTGTCCTTCCAGCACTTCGCAGAGAATACGGCGGGCCACCAACCCCGCAATCTGGGTTGCCGTGATCAGCTGGCCATCGGCCATGCGGATGGTGATGGAATTGCGTTCATTGTCTTCGCTGGCCTTGTCGAGGGAGGCGTTGAGAAATTTGCCAGGCTTGTAGGCGACTTTCTCAATGACGCCGGGCACCGGCGCGCGGTTCACATGCACGTTGAACACATTCATGAACACTGAAACGCGCGTGAGCTTTTCATCTCCAAGACCCAGCTCGGGGGGGCAGGATGCAGGCTCGATCAAGGACACAATTCCGTCTGCAGGGCTGATAACCAACCCCTCCCGCACCGGCGTATGCCGGATGGGGTCGCGGAAAAAATAGTAGCACCAAATCGTCAGAATGACGCCAACCCAGCCCAGTGGCTCCCAGATGGCAAAGAGCACCAGCGTTGCCACGGCAAAAACTGCCACAAATTTCCAACCCTCCCGGTGCATTGGCTTGAAGACGGCATCCATGGTTTTCAAAGCAACCAACTCCTAAATCTCGCGCTTACGGGGCGAACGGTCCGGCGCAGGACGATTCCCGCACCACAAACTCCACATCCATTACCATGGCGCGATGGGGCATTTGAGACCCCTTGGCAAGACGTTCCAATGCAAGATCCGCCACTGCGGTTCCACCTTCGCGGATGGGGGAGCGCAGGACCGTCAGTGGGACCTCGAAGTTCTCCGATAGCAAAAATGGCAAGACGTCGTCATGGGCAACAAGGGCGACATTCTTGCCAACGGTTTGAGACGTTCCCCGCAACGCGCGGGCCACGCCGGACGCAAGTAGAATCGACCCACACAAATAGGCGGTGGGTGGGTCATCCAGCGCCAGCATGCGACGGGCTGTGGCAAAGCCCTCTTCTTCAGTCATCGGTCCGCCAGCGCACAAAAGAGGATCGACTGTCAGTCCGGCCGCTTTGATGGCATCGCCATAACCAATTTGCCGATCACGGGCGTAGTTGAGCCGAACATCGCCATTCACACAGGCGATCCGGCGGTGACCTAGCTGCAATAGATGTTCGGTCGCGCGGGCGAATCCACCGGCATTATCGATGTCAAAACAATCAAAGGCCGGCGCCTCATTTGCAAACCAACCTTCCGTGCGGCCATGCAGGACAAATGGCATTTTGAGCTTTTCGAGTACTGGAAGCCGCGGGTCGTGAACCTTTGGACCTGTCAGGATCAGAACATCAGCCCTGCGGGTCCGGACAAAACGCTCATAGGTGGCGATCTCATCTTCCGGTTCGGCTGCGGCAAAGGTCAGATCGACATCGGAGCGGGCGAGCCTGGATGAGATGCCGGCCAAAAACTCTCCGAAGTGGGGATCAAGAAACAGATTCTCGGCTCCCGGAAATATGAATCCGATGGAATTGGCGCGGCCGGTCGCCAGTTTTTGCGCGTTTGGATTGGGTCGATAGCCAAGCTCATCCGCGGCCTCGAAGATACGCCGACGGGTTTCTTCACGCACTTCTGGGAACCCGTTGAGGCCACGGCTAACCGTGGCTTGCGACAGGCCCAGATATTCAGAAAGTGTTTTGAGATTAACCACGAAGGGCTTGTAGCAGTGTAACGGCTCAGGGCAAATATTTACGCGCGTTAAATTTGTACGTGTGGGCGGGCCGCAGCCCACCCACAGTTTTGGGGGTTTGGTTTTGTCGGCTTAGTGCTTGTTTGTGCCTGGCAGCAGGACAGTGTCGATCACATGCACGATGCCATTGTCGGCGCGGATGTCTGCGGTCACCACATTGGCATTGTTCACGGTCACGCCACCACCGGATTTCGTCACACGAAGCAGCTCAGCAGTGTTGAGCGTGCGAACCGGGATGTTGCGGTTTGGCAGGTCTGTGGACGCCAGCTCGCGCGGCAGCACGTGGTAGGTGAGGATCGCAGCAAGCTGGTCTTTGTTTTCAGGCTTGAGCAGGTCTTCAACAGTGCCAGCTGGCAGCTTTGCAAATGCATCGTCGGTGGGCGCGAACACAGTGATATTCTGCGTATCGGACAAGGCGCCTGCGAGACCAGCAGCTTTTGCAGCGGCGATGAGCGTGTTGAATTGGCCAGTGGACGCAGCTGTTTCGACGATATTGGCAGCGAATGTGGAGGTGCTGGTCATGGCGAGTGCGATGGCAGCTGCAGCGAGTTTGGAAATTGTTTTCATGGGTAGTCCCTCTCTGTTGCCGGTCTCGCCGGCCTTTGATTTTCCCCGAGGGATGCCGCCTGGCATGTCGGGGTTTGCAGCAGGGCTACGGCAGGGGTAGATCACCGGTTTTCTCACAAAGTGCGTATTGGGTCAGAATCTCCCGTCGCTCACAGTCGCCTTCACGACCGAGTGATCTGTGAACGGCCAAAAACACCCGGATCAACTGAGCGGAGAAAATAGCTCATCACAGTGGATCAGCCCATGTCACGACGGCGTGATATGGGCTGATCCGGTTTGTCGCTCGATACCGTGATGGCATGAAGCCGCGTTTAACGGCAGAGCTTGTACTGACCGGAATAGCTCAGAAAACGCCCCGTGTTCGGGTTGAATGAGCGATATTTGGCGGTGCAATAGCGCAACCAGTCACCACTCCCGATCCAGCCATCGCTGCCCTGGGCATAATTGATGGTCCGTTGCTGACCCTGCAATTGCGACAGGGGCACACGCTCAATCCGGCGAATGGGGATAGGCTCCTGATAGCGCGGCGTTCCAACAATTTGAGGTTGAGCGGCATTGCGATTGCGGGCGAACTCATTGGCAATGATCGCGCCGGCGGCCAAGCCGACGATCCCCGCAGCTATGGCAGCATTGCGATTGTCATTGTTGCGCAATGGACGCTCAACATATGTGGGGGCTTCGATATGGCGATGGGCGGGGCGGCCATAGTAGCCGTCATCTTGAACGCGATGCCCGGCCCGCAAGCCTTTGCGGAAGCGACGATCCTCGATCAGCACGTAGTCACCATTTGGCGTTTGAATATAATCGCCGCCACGAAGGCGCTGGGCCTGGCGGAACTGCCGACGCTCCCGGCGCTCGAGCCGTTCCTGTTCAAACTCAAATTCGTCTGCGGTGATCACAAGCGGTGCGCCTTGTGCCATTGCGGGGGTCGCTATGCTGGCGGCGAGGAGCGATGCGCTGGCCACGCCTGCGATCAAGCGGGCGACGGGGCTTTTTATTTTGGCATTAAGAACAGTCATGGACGTTCTCCCATTGGGGTTGCAGGTGCGCTGCAAAGGGGGGTTTGCGAGCATGATGCAACCTGCAGGCACCCCGCTGAACCGACCTTGAAACGGCCATTCATCTCCGGTTCATTTGACCGTACCACCCTGATTAGGCTGCCGCCTTCAGCGCATCACTCATCCAATCATCAAGCGCCTTCGCTTGGTCAGCCGACAGGCGCAGTCCGCGCTTGGTCCTGCGCCACAAAACATCTTCCGCCGTTTGCGACCATTCATGGTCCATCTGGTAACGCACTTCGCGCTCATATAGGTCGGAGCCAAAATGATGGCCCATATCGGCCTGATCGGTTGCATCCCCCATAAGCGCGAAG
This sequence comes from Pseudomonadota bacterium, assembly GCA_039815105.1. Taxonomy (GTDB): domain Bacteria; phylum Pseudomonadota; class Alphaproteobacteria; order Rhizobiales; family Rhizobiaceae; genus JBCBXA01. Next base: position 1,374 of record JBCBZX010000182.1, on the reverse strand, counting down.
GCAGCCATGCCGTACAGGCGCACCAAACGCCGGGCCAATTCGTCGTCGAGAAAGGCGTACTTACTGCGAAGCTCTGCAACTTTCGCTTCAAAGCCATCGGTGGGGAAATCACCGCCTGGCAGGGTTGCTCCCTCGGTCCATCGCGCGCCCCGCTTGCCGAGAATGTCTTCGATCTCTTCGAGCATGCTCTCAGCCAGCTTGCGGTAAGTGGTAATCTTGCCGCCAAAAATGTTCACCAGTGCTGCCCCGTCGGCGTCATCGCGCTTGAGCACATAGTCGCGCGTGGCCTCCTGGGCCTTGCTTGCACCATCATCATAGAGCGGGCGGACACCGGAATAGGTCCACACAATGTCTTCGCGCTTGACCGGCTCACGGAAATAGGCAGATGCGCCTTCGCACAGATAGTCGATCTCGGCATCACTGATGCAGACATCGCTGGGATCACCATCATAGTCCTGATCTGTTGTACCGATAAGCGTGAGATTTTCCTCATAGGGAATGCCGAAGAAAATGCGGCCATCACCATTTTGAAAGAAATAGGCGCGGTCATGCTCAAACTTCTGCGCCACCACGATGTGGCTGCCCTGCACCATGAGCACATTTTTGGTGTTGCGCCCCATGGAGGTGGCCAGAACCTCGTCCACCCAAGGGCCAGCCGCGTTGACAATCATATTGGCCGACACGGTACGGGTCGCGCCGCTATTGACGTCCTGGACGGTCACACTCCAACGGTCGCCGATTCTTTCTGCGGCAACCACTTTGGTACGCACCATCACATCAGCGCCCAGCTTTGCTGCATCCTGGGCGTTTAGCAGGACCAACCGAGCATCGTTGACCCAACAATCGGAATATTCGAACGCCTTATCAAATTTAGGATCGAGGGACTTGCCGGCCAGATCCACATTCAAATCCAGTGTTTTCGTAGCCGGCAGCTTTTTGCGACCGCCAATATAGTCATAGAGGAATAGACCGAGTCTGATCAGCCAGGCCGGGCGCATATCCTTATGGTAGGGCAGCACAAAACGCATTGGCCAAATGATATGCGGCGCCATAGCCCAAAGGGTCTCACGCTCCTTGAGCGCCTCGCGCACCAAGCGGAACTCATAATGCTCCAAATATCGCAAACCGCCATGAATCAGCTTGGTTGACCAGCTCGACGTGCCCGATCCAAGGTCTTTCATCTCGGCCACAGCCACCCGATAACCCCGCCCCTGTGCATCGCGGGCAATGCCGCAGCCATTGATGCCGCCACCAATGATGAAGACGTCATAATCTGTGGCCGTGTCGGTCTGAGCCTGAGCTGCCATGGTCGCTCCGAATTATCTGGAAATGGGTTGCACCATCATAGGCCGGGGCGCGGGCGCTGCCAATGCC
>JBCBZX010000439.1:0-1990 GCA_039815105.1 Pseudomonadota bacterium | reverse complement strand
GTGTTATAGCCCGGGCCAATCATCGGGTGAGCTATCCTGCGCAATTTCAGCTTGTGGCTGCGATGAACCCTTGCAAATGCGGCCAATTTGGCACGCCGGGCCACTCATGTAAGCGTGGTGAACGATGTGCCACAGACTATCAAGGGCGCCTATCTGGGCCCCTGCTGGACCGTATCGATGTGCGCATAGATGTTCCCGCAGTGACCGCGTCTGACCTTATCGCCCCCGCAGATGCCGAACCCAGTGCGGCGGTGGCGGCACGCGTTGCGCAGGCGCGCGATATCCAGCGTCGGCGATATCTGGACAACGCTGAAACGCCACAAAGTGAGCAGTTACGCCAGACCAATGCCGCGGTCAGCTCCACCATTATCGAGAGCCATATGGACCTTGATGCTGGGGCTCAGGACCTTCTCAAGCGCGCGGCGGAAGCCATGGCATTTTCAGCACGCGGCTATCATCGCATTTTGAAGGTCGCTCGGACGATTGCCGATCTTGAAGGGGTGGAAAATGTCGGTCGAATGCACCTCGCCGAGGCAATCAGCTTACGTACATCAACCATCGGACATGCCTGACGAGCTCAGCTCGCTAGCTTTGGTCAAGTTCGGACAACCTTAGCCAATTTGGACCAGTCGACTGCGGCCAACTCTAGCCAGCAAGTTCAAATGCCGCAGGATCGCAGACAGGCTGTTCTAAGGTACCGCATGCGCCCGCCTCAACCAGTGCCTCGATCACTGCAGGCATGATGCGTTCCACCATCACCCCCACTCCCTGGGCCGTGGGGTGGATGCCGTCGCGCTGGTTAAGCTCTCGCTCAAATGCAACGCCGTCTAGAAAAAACGGATAAAGGAATGCGCCATTGGCCTTGGCAACGTCTGGATAGATAGCGTTGAAAGCCGCTTCATATTCCGCGCCCATGGATGGCGGTGCGAGCATGCCGGCGACCAAAGTGGGAACGCCGCGCTGGGCAAGGCCACCAACAATCTGGTCCATATTGCTCCGGGTGGATTGAACGGGTAGGCCGCGCAGAAAGTCGTTTCCGCCCAAAGCCACGATAACGAGATTCGGTGTGCTGGCGCCAAGTGCCCAGTCCAGTCGCGACAGACCGCCGCGAGTCGTGTCGCCAGACACGCCAGCATTTTCAACCACCGCCGGAACACCTGCCTTCTCCAGCGCAGCCTGAAGCTGCACCGGAAAGGCCTCATTGGTTGCCAGACCGTAGCCAGCCGTCAATGAATCGCCCAATGCCACAATGCGCAAGCTCGTTTTTTCCTGCGCCCAGCTGGACCCAAGCAGACCACCAAAGGTCAAGACAATCGCCACGGAAAAGTGAAAGGCCCAATTTTTGATCGTCGCAGCTTCAACTCCCATTTCAGAACTCCATATGGGTGGCAGGAAAAGATCAAGGAAACCAGTCCGCGGTTCTCCGCGTAAAGTTGTCCGACACCCCCACAAAGTGGGTTGCAAGAGAGTGGTCGACAACCACCAAAGCGACCCAACACCAAACTAAAGGCAGTCGCCATGTCCGGCCACACGTCCAACCCCAACCCGAAACCCGTCATAGAATTGCAGGATGTTCGATTGAAATTGGGGTCTGGAGCCTCAGCGGTCCAGGTGCTCAAAAGCATCGACTTGGACGTGTTGGCAGGTCAGTCTTTGGGCATTGTGGGCCCTTCAGGTTCCGGCAAATCGACGCTGCTTATGGTACTCGCCGGTCTGGAGCGAATTGATGATGGCAAGATTGAGGTCGCCGGCACCAGCTATAGTGGCATGAGCGAGGATGCTTTGGCCGCATTCCGTGGACGGACAGTGGGCATCGTGTTCCAATCATTTCATCTCATCCCCAACATGACGGCACTGGAGAATGTGGCAGTGCCGCTGGAGATGGCTGGTCGCGCCAATGCATTTGAGCGTGCCGAACGCGAACTGACCGCCGTTGGACTGGCCGATCGGTTGACCCATTACCCCTCCATGATGTCGGGCGGAGAGCAGC
>JBCBZX010000361.1:0-2952 GCA_039815105.1 Pseudomonadota bacterium | reverse complement strand
GGTCCCCCGCCGCAGTGAGTGCACCTGAGGCCATGACTTAAAGCCCCTCCGGTGTTGCAAATGATGCTTCGAAGGCCAAAATCATGCCGCTTCCGCCGCCCATGACCGCACGATAGAAGAAGCTTGGGCTGGCTTTTCGGCAATCAAGGCGCCCACCTGCGCCATTGTCTCCGCCTGAAGCTCTCCGTCTTTCACGGCGTCCGCAATCTGCTGATTTGCCACTTCGGAATTGGTGGTGGCAGCCGCTTCAGCCTGCAAGGCCATCTCTTGGCTGGTGAGAAGTGGGGTTTGTTCAGGCTCGATCACCCGACGGACCAATGGGCGGATTGCAACAAGTGAGACAATCGCGGTCATGAGAAACAGCACGACCCATTCGGCTATTTGGAACATGTCGGCTTTCTGCAAACCCAACAGACCGGGCTCGCCAGCCTGCGCCAATAGCGACGCATCAGGCGATTGGTGGAACCGCAGGTTGACCACTTCCACTGTGTCGCCACGGTCGGCATTGAACCCAACGGCGGAGCGCACGAGCGAGGCAATCTGTGCCAGTTCGGCATCTTCGCGCGGCGCATAGGTGAAGCCGCCATTGCCATCTGGCGTGTAGCGACCATCCACCAAAACGGCGACCGACAAGCGAGAAACAGAACCGGCCTCGGTGATCTGAGTCCGGGAGGTCTTGGAGATCTCGTAATTTACAGTCTCTTCTTCGCGCTCGGACAACTCATTGTCCTGGGCGCCATTTGCACCTGCGCCGCCGCCATTGGGCAATTGGTTGGCAGCTGTCACACCACCATTATTGGCTGGCTGATTGACGGCATTGTTCTCGGTCCGACTCTGGGTTGAGCGGACCACCTGGCCATCGGGATCAAACGTATCTGATGTTTGGGTGACGCGGTTGTAATCGAGATCAACCGACATTTGCACACGGGCGCGACCGGCCCCCACGACGGAGGACACAATCTCGGTCACCTGGTCGCGCAGCCGGCTTTCCATACGTTGTTCACGCTCATCGAGCAAAGCGGTGCCAAGACCATCTTCGCCGTCGCCGGAACCGGACGCCAGAAGGCGGCCTGTTTCATCGACGATGGACACACGGCTGGGTTTGAGGCCCTCAACGGCACTGGACACCAGATGCTGGATGGCGCGGGTCTCGGACTTTTCGATTTGACCACGAACCTTGAGAACGATGGATGCGGTGGGCTCGCGCTGTTCGCGCACGAAAAGCTGACGCTCGGGGATCGCTAGGTGCACACGCGCCTGGGCAACATTGCGCAGCGACGAAATGGTACGCGACAGCTCACCCTCCATGGCACGCAAGTGATTGACGTTTTGCAGGAAGCTGGACGTTCCGAAGCTCTGGGCCTGGTCAAAAATCTCATACCCAAGATTCCCGCCGGCTGGCAGGCCGATCTCAGCAAGGCTCATACGGGCGGACGCGATATTTTCGTCAGGCACGGTTATGGTGGTGCCGTCACCCGTGAGCGCATGGGGAATGTTCTGAGCCGCAAGTTCGCGGACAATGGCTGAGGCATCCTGCGTAGAAAGATCTGAGTACAGCACGGCCATGGAAGGACTGGCCACGCGCCCGATCACCAACGCAAAAAAACCGACAAGCAGGACGGACACTGCAGCCATGGCACCGATGCGGCCTGGGCCAATTGCTCGGACAAAGGTGATGATATTATCCAAAACGCACTTTCTCCCCGTACACGTCGGCGACCACAGACGCAGCCGCACCAAGCCTTTTCGGCCCTGCGATGCCGACTTATGGCGTTCTGCCAATTGTCTGACTTGAGTGTGGGAAGCAGGCTATCCGAGCCCGCCTCTTCACTAGGCAAACTTTGCCGACATCATGGTAAATGCGGGGTTAATGAGTGGTCAGGAATTGTGATGATAAACGCCGAAAACCGACTGCCCCTTATGATTGGGGAGCCGGCACTCGACATATTTTTCCAAATTCGCTGTTGGCGCTAGTTTGGTCGGTACTTTTGGATCTGTGTGGTGCGCAATCCCGCAAGACCATGGTCTTCGATGGATTGCTGCCAGCCCAGAAACTCTTCCACGGTGAGCGTATAACGCTTGCACGCTTCATCGAGGCTCAAAAGACCGCCGCGGACTGCTGCCACGACTTCTGCCTTGCGGCGGATCACCCAGCGGCGGGTGTTGGAGGGCGGAAGGTCCGCAATCGTTAACGGACTTCCGTCCGGTCCGATCACGTATTTCACGCGGGGACGTATCACGTCGGTCATAGGTACTCTCTACAAAACGCTCAAAACCGATTGAGTTTTCAGAGTACGGGCCAGAAACTAATTTTTGCCTAAGCGCACTGCAATAAATGGGTAAGACTTGCCTAGTGCGCTTTTGATCAGAATCCGACCCTTCAAATCTGCTACAGTCCCACCGACCGCACGGCAGTCACCGGGAAGGTTGCACTGCCGATTGCCAGCGTTGGCGTGGAGCCGCTCATATCAATTCCATCCACCCGGCCGGAGATCTCCGTCTTTACCGGAAACACATTGCCATCGGCATCCGTGGCTTCGATTGATATCGAATAGATCCCGTCTGGGTTCTGGCTGCCCGTATTGGATCGTCCATCCCAGGAGAAACCATGGGTCCCTTCATTGGTGGCCACATCCTGCGTGAAAACCGGCGCGCCTGCCGAATTTCGAACCACGATTTTGGCTGTTGTGGCGGCACCCTGCACGTCATAGCCCCAATTGGCAGCTCCATTCTCAAGGCGAGTGGAACTGCCCTCGGCGGTTATTGTGTTACCCAGATAGCCCACAAGCGAGGATGCGCTGGCGGCTTGTTGGCTCTTGATCATGTCTTCCAACAGAGTGTTCGTCTGGATGGATTGCTCCACACCAGAGAATTGCGTCAGTTGGTTGGTGAATTCCTTGGAATCCATGGGTTCCAGCGGATTCTGATTCTGTAGCTGAGCGGTGAGCAAGG
>JBCBZX010000429.1:0-2133 GCA_039815105.1 Pseudomonadota bacterium | reverse complement strand
TGCAGTCGGACTTCCGCCTCGGGTGTGCGCCTCTTCTGTTTGAACCCTGATGATCGGGTGAAGGAACTTGGGGACGCTAGCGTTCCGTTTGGATTCGATACTCATGCGATGATCTATTCGGAAGAAGCTCCGCTTCTCGAAAGCGCACTTCACAAGGAATTCGCAGATCGTCGGGTCAACTCTTCAAACTTTCGAAAGGAGTTTTTCCGAGTTGGGTTAGATGAAGTCGAGGAAGCTGTGAGGCGGCTCGCCCCCAGCGCCAGCTTCTTTGCCGACAGGGAAGCACAAGAATGGCATGAAACACTCTTTCGCCGTAACAAGACACTCTTGAACCCAGCTCTAACGCCACACGATTTGCCAGACTCCATTTGAGTGACTGGTGGGCACTCGATGAAGCGCCAGCACAACAAAAACGGGGGCTTGCGCCCCCGCTAATCATTCCAATCCTGAATCCGTCGCTTACTCGGCAGCTTCAAATTGGTTCATCGTGTTGTCTTCACCCGCCGCTTTCAGGGCAGCATCACCGGCGAAATATTCCTTGTGGTCGTCGCCCATGTCGGAACCGGCCATGTTCTGGTGTTTGACACAGGCAATGGATTGGCGGATTTCCTTGCGCTGGACGCCGGCCACGTAGCCGAGCATGCCTTGGTCGCCGAAATATTCCTTCGCCAGATTGTCCGTGCTCAACGCAGCCGTGTGGTAGGTTGGCAGGGTGATGAGGTGGTGGAAAATACCCGCCTCACGGGCCGCGTCGGCCTGGAAGGTGCGGATCTTCTCGTCAGCCTCAGCGGCGAGTTCTGTTTCGTCATACTCGGCGCTCATCAGCTTGGCGCGGTCGTAGGCGGAAACATCCTTGCCCTCTTCACTCCAAGCGTCGAACACCTGCTGGCGGAAGTTCAGCGTCCAGTTGAACGAAGGTGAGTTGTTGTACACCAGCTTGGCGTTGGGCACCACTTTGCGGATCTCGCGAACCATGGCGCCAATCTGGCCGACATGGGGCTTTTCAGTCTCGATCCACAACAGGTCTGCGCCGTGCTGGAGCGAGGTGATGCAGTCGAGAACGACGCGCGCTTCGCCCGTGCCCTCTTTAAATTGATACAGGTTTGAAGGCAGGCGCTTTGGCCGCACCAGCTTGCCACCCTGGTTCATCACAACATCGGAAGACTTGAGATCTTCGATGGTGACTTCCTCACCATCAATGAACGAATTGTACTGGTCGCCCAGATCGCCCGGGGTTTTGGAATAGGCGATCTGTTTGGTCAGGCCAGCGCCAAGGCTGTCCGTGCGGGTTACCACGATGCCGTTGTCGACGCCCATTTCCATAAAGGCGTAGCGGCAGGCCCGCACCTTGGCGAGGAAGTCTTCGTGGGGCACAGTCACCTTGCCATCCTGGTGGCCGCACTGCTTTTCGTCAGAAACCTGGTTTTCGATCTGCAGCGCACAAGCACCGGCTTCGATCATCTTTTTGGCCAGTAGGTAGGTAGCCTCGGCATTGCCAAAGCCCGCGTCAATGTCAGCAATCACCGGCACAACGTGCGTCTGGTGACTGTCAATATCGTTCTGAATGGCCTTCGCCTTCAGCTCATCACCCGCTTCTCTGGCAGCATCCAGATCGCGAAACATGCCGCCCAACTCGCGGGCATCGGCCTGGCGCAGAAAGGTGTAGAGCTCCTCAATGAGTGCGGGCACGGAGGTTTTTTCGTGCATGGACTGGTCTGGAAGAGGGCCAAACTCAGAACGCAGCGCAGCAACCATCCAACCGGACAGGTAGAGATAACGGCCCTTGGTCGTGCCAAAATGCTTCTTGATGGAGATCATTTTTTGCTGGCCAATGAAGCCGTGCCAGCACCCAAGCGACTGGGTGTATTGCGACGGGTCTGCATCATAGGCCGCCATGTCAGCACGCATGATGTCTGCCGTGTATTTGGCGATATCCAAGCCGGTCTTAAAGCGATTTTGCAGGCGCATACGAGCCACATATTCAGGGCTGATAGCCTCCCAGGGCTGGCCATTGGAGGTGATGACTTTTATGTGAAAAGGCGCGCGATGCAGCAAATGTTCGGAGATCCTGCTCAACATTTCGATGATCAGGTCAGCGGAGAAAGAGGCATCAAAGGAAAAACGATCCCGGAC
>JBCBZX010000116.1:0-8863 GCA_039815105.1 Pseudomonadota bacterium | reverse complement strand
GGGGAGTTAAGCGTCCAGTCATATTCATGGTCCGCAATGCGGGTGGCGTTGGCCAGAGCTTCCGCCACTTCGCCCGTGGCGTAGGGCCTTATGTGGGCCAGAACTTTGGCATCTTCTGTTCCGAAGTCGCGTTTGAACCAGTCATAGATTTTTGAAATCACGACCCCACCATCTGCGTTTACCCGAACGCCGCGCGGGTGCTGGACAAAGGCGCGGGCAGCTTCGTCAAGTTCTGCATCCAGATTGGCTGCAGTCCAAGGCGTCGCTTTGAGGTTTGGGCAGCTGTAGGACGCGCAATTGATCGAATAATGGATGCGCGGCTCGCCCATCTTCCGCAGAATTTCGTGTTCGATATTGTTCAATGTCAGGGCGATGCCGTTCACATCGACAAGCGGCGCGTCCCAAGGACCTCCGGAAACCGCGGATTTCAAACCTCCAAAGAGGCCGAGTTTGGGTTGCCGATTCTCTGGCACATCGATTTCAATATTCTTGATGCTCGTTTTCTCGCCCGCATCTATCACCACGTCCAGGGTCACAGCATTGTAGAGATTAGACCAGTAGGCGATTTGCTGAGCACGGGTCAGTGCAGTTGGATCCACCGTTTCGAGCTGGTCGATATACCCATCCAGAGCCGCGCTGTCAGCAGTGCTCACACCAGCATAGTCAAACGCGGTGATCCCGGTTGCCGACACGGATACATATTTGTCTAGAAGCTGAGCATAGTTAGTGTTGTCCAGTGTCATTTGCTGCGAATTTGAGCTCGCGCTGAACGCCTTGCTGATCTGCTTTTTGGGCAACAGTTCGCCCACCGCCTGCGCGTGCGCGGCGCCCAGTCCGGCGAGTGCGATGCCGCCCGCCATTGCAATGTGGAGACCGGCTTTAGCTGCAGTGACGTGCATACTCATATCGTGTTCCTCTCAGACCAAGCTTTGCAGCAGTCATCTGGGAACAGAGCGGCACGCTCAACGAACATCTTCTCACAACGGCGTTATGGCAGACGCTTATCGTAGGGCTCCACTCACGACACAGCTAGCTGCTGAGCCAGTGCGCCCCATTCATTCAAGCGGTGTCAGAAACTTCGTAAAGCGGCTTCCAGCGCTCATACAGCCACTGGGCGTTTACAAACAGGTCAGGGCGACTTTTTTGCGAAACGGGGTGGGTCTCGTCTTCATCTACATTGCGAAGCGCAGGCAGAAAGGGTTCAGCAGCTGAGTATGCTCTGCACACAAGTCCAATGTAAAAGCCTTGAACGATCCGCTCATTCATATCGCCGTTGCGGACACAGATGCCCAAAATTTCAATGAAATTCAGCGTCCTACCTAGCGGAGCTCTAAAGGCTGCTTCGCATGGCTCGGACGAAAAATAGATGTCTTTGGCTCTATCGGTGGTGATATCCCCGAACTCGGCAATCTTCTCGCCAAACACCTTGATATCATTCTTAGGAGAGTGATCGCCCTCATCGAACAAGCGAATGAATTCAATCGCCCGTTGCCGCTCTTCAGATCCAAGCCGAAGCGCTTGATTGATGAAAAGGCCTGTGACGCCAGCAAACACGGACGCGGGTATGTTGGTTCCGAAGCCACCACCTAAGATGAAGGCAAATCCTGTCGCCAAAAGAGAGATTAGTGCTCCCAAGACAGCCAGTCTGGATCGTGTCTGGCTTCTGAAATATTGCGCCAGGTTAGATTCCGTATTCGCCGCCATTCATGATAGGCTCCTTATTTCTCTGTCGAACCATGATAGCTTAACTGGCTGAGCCGATAGTTAAAGGCAGATATACCATTTTTATGGCAGCCTGTTTAAGCCAGTGCGCCGTGGCAGTGCTTGTATTTTTTACACGAGCCGCATGGGCAGGCTTCATTACGGCCAACTTTACCCCATGTTGAAGGGTCGTTGGGATCGCGGTTTTCAGGCGCGACGATGGCGCTGCCGGCAGCTAGTGCGACGCCGCCTGCCACAGGCGTTGCGGTGGCAGATCCACCGGCCTTGTTTCGTCCCGTCGTCGGGTCGAGTTTTGTTTGGTCCATCTCGTCAAAGTCGGGCGTTTCTGGCTCAGCGGGCGCCTGCACCAGCGTCGCAAGGCTTAACTGTGTGGTCACGGCCCGGCGCAGTTGCGTCAACATGGACTGGAACAGCTCAAAGCTCTCGGACTTGTATTCGTTCAGCGGGTCGCGCTGGGCGTAGCCGCGCAGTCCAACAACGGAACGCAAATTGTCGAGATTTTCCAAGTGCTCTCGCCACAAATGGTCGAGGGTTTGCAGCATGACCGATTTCTGCACCTGATCCCACATATCCTTGCCAAACATCTCGATCTTCTCGGCCTCAAGCTTCTTGCCTTCTTCGGCCAGCCGCTCCGTGATCTCCTGCTCGGCAATACCGTCCTCTTCGGCCCATTCCTTGATGGGCATTTCGCGGTTGAGGAACGTTTGCGCGGCTGTCTTCAGGCCGTCTACGTCCCATTGCTCGGCATAGGCATTCTCGGGAATATGTTCGGAGACGATGTCTTCGATTACCTCTTCGCGCATATCGGCGATGGTTTCGGTGATATCCTCTTCACCCTTCATCAAGTCGATGCGCTGATCAAAGATCGCTTTACGCTGATCGTTCATCACGTCGTCGAATTTGAGCAGGTTTTTGCGCATGTCGAAGTTGCGAGCTTCCACCTTCTCCTGAGCCTTTTCCAGTGCCCGGTTGATCCATGGGTGGATGATGGCTTCGTCTTCTTCCAGGCCCAGCTTGCGCAACATCCCATCCATGCGGTCAGAGCCAAAGATGCGCATCAGATCATCTTGAATCGACAAATAGAATTTCGAACGGCCGGGGTCCCCCTGACGGCCGGAGCGGCCACGCAGCTGATTGTCGATCCGGCGGCTTTCATGGCGTTCAGACGCGAGCACGTATAGGCCGCCGGCTGCCAACGCCTGCTCCTTCAATTTCGCAGTATCGGCGCGAATTTCGGCTTCCTTGGCATCGCGCTCGGCACCGGGTTCCATATCGCCCAATTCGCGCTCGATACGCATATCGGCATTGCCACCGAGCTGAATATCCGTGCCACGACCCGCCATATTCGTTGCGATTGTGATGGCACCGGGCACCCCGGCCTGGGACACGATATAGGCTTCTTGCTCATGGTAGCGGGCGTTGAGAACCTGGAAGTTCTCCACCCCGGCTTCGGCCAGTTTCGCAGCCAGAATTTCAGACTTGTCGATGGAGGTTGTGCCAACCAGAATCGGCTGACCCTTACTGCTGGCATCCTCGATCTCGCGGACAATGGCGCGGTATTTCTCCTCGACCGTCCGATAAACTTCGTCGCTTTCATCAAGGCGTGCCACCGGACGGTGAGTCGGCACGTCGATTACTTCAAGACCGTAAATATCCAGAAACTCCGGTGCTTCCGTCATGGCCGTACCGGTCATGCCCGACAGCTTGTCATACATGCGGAAATAGTTCTGGAAAGTGATGGAGGCCAGCGTCTGGTTCTCGGGCTGAATCTTGACGCCTTCCCGGGCCTCGATGGATTGGTGCAGACCTTCGGAAAAACGACGACCGGGCATCTGTCGTCCCGTAAATTCATCGATGATCACCACCTCACCGTTCTGGACGATGTAGTCTTTGTCCTTGGTGAACAGCTTGTGGGCCTTGAGCGCATTATTGACGTGGTGGACAATTGAGACGTTCTCAACATCGTACAGATTGCCGCCTTCGGGCAGAAGGCCTGCTTCTCGCAATGCCACCTCTAAAGCCTCGTTTCCTTCTTCCGTGAAGGTGACCGTGCGCGCCTTTTCATCGAGTTCGTAGGCATCTTCCGGCAACAGGGGAATGAATTTGTCGACCGACAGATACAGGTCGGTTTTGTCTTCGACAGGACCAGAAATGATCAACGGTGTCCGCGCTTCATCGATGAGGATGGAATCCACCTCATCCACAATGGCAAAGTGAAATCCGCGCTGCGCCATGGACTGAAGATCATACTTCATATTGTCCCGCAGATAGTCGAAGCCGAACTCATTATTGGTGCCGTAGGTAATATCGCAGGCATAGGCCGCCCGCCGCTCTTCATCGCTCAAACCATTTACAATGACGCCGGTTGTCATGCCCAGTTGAGCAAACACACGGCCCATCCAGCCCGAGTCCCGCTGGGCCAGATAGTCGTTCACGGTCACCACATGGGCGCCCTTGCCGGGCAGAGCGTTGAGATAGGCCGCAAGTGTTGCCACCAGCGTTTTGCCCTCACCGGTGCGCATTTCAGCGATGGAACCCTCGTTCAGCACCATGCCACCCATGAGCTGCACATCGAAATGGCGCAGGCCAATCGAGCGCACCGCCGCTTCACGCACGGCTGCGAAAGCCGGAACAAGCAGGTCGTCTACCTGCTTCCCACCGGCCAACTCGGCGCGAAACTCATCGGTCTTGGCAGCAAGCGCTCCATCGCTCAACGCCTGCATGTCCGGCTCAAGATCATTGATTGCATCGACAAGTGGCTGAAATTTCTTGATGCGGCGGTCGTTTGACGAGCCGAAGACCTTGCGGGCAATGCCCCCGAAACCAAGCATGGAGAACCTCGTGATGGGCCGACAGGTCGACCGCGCGGCGGATGCCGCTGGATTGTATTTCCGCGCAAAATGCGCCGGAAAGCGCCGTAAATACAGCTTCTTTGTTCGATGTGAGATAAGAGCGGCACATGCCCATGTCAACGCGCTGGGTCGGTCTAGAATTGACACAAACGGTCACTTCTAATGCCAGAAAAGAGAGGTGCCGGGCTTTAACCCGCAGCGGTGACGGGGCATGGTGCGCGCAAATCACAGGTGCCGGACATGGATCGGCCCACACCAATCTGTATGGAGCCCCCCATGACACTCATTTCAACACCACGCCGTCCCACTTTCCAGACTTTCATCAGGACATTCAAAATGGCACTGCGCGGATCAACCATGACAATCATGCTCGCATCGGGTGTGCTTGCCACGTCTCATTTGGCGATCCCTGGGGCGGTCCGGGGCGCGATGGCACAAGAGGCTGATCCGGGACAGGTTCTCGCCAGGGTGGGCGATGCTGAAATCACGCGTGCCGACGTCGAGATTGCCCTCAAGGAGCTTGGTGCGCAGTTTCAACGGGTGCCGGAAAATCAGCGCATTGCGGCGGTTGTGAACACACTCATCGATTTTGAGGTGATGGCTCAGAAGGCCGATGCCGAAGGCTATGGTGACGACCCGGACGTTCAAGCGCTGGTGCGGCTCAACCGCAAACGCGCACTGCATGATACATATTTCCGCAAAACCGAAGTCGAGCAATTGGACCCGGCGGCGATTCAGAAAGTGTATGACGAGCAGACCGCGCCCCTGCGTGACGAGACGGAAGTGCAGGCCCGCCATATTTTGTTAGAGACAGAAGAAGCCGCAAAAGAAGTCATTGCCGAGCTCGATGCCGGCGGTGACTTTGAAGCTTTGGCCAAGGAAAAATCCACCGGCCCCAGCGGGCCAGCCGGCGGCGACCTGGGCTTTTTTGGCAAGGGCCGAATGGTCCCCGCGTTCGAGGCGGCAGCATTTGAACTGGAAGCAGGCAGTTACACCGCTGAGCCGGTGCAGACACAGTTCGGTTTTCATGTGATCAAGGTGGAGGCTGTGCGCCCCGTGGCCGTTCCCCCCCTTGCAGAGGTGGAGGGCCAGATCCGTCAGCAGCTTTTGCAGCAACGCTATTCGGAGACCGTGCGTGGATTGCGCGAAGCGGCCAACATTGAGATTGTGGCGGGCGATCCCAACGCTGCCGGCGGCACGCAAGCGCAGTAATCGGTCAAGATCGGCAAATATCAGCAACAGGACCCATATCTTGGAATTGATGCGATCACCGCTGGCGCCTGCCAGCCAACCCGATTTGCCGCCCATCACCGGTGTCAAACTGGCCGCCATGGCCGCTGGCCTTAAGTATAGGGGCCGGGACGATCTGCTGCTGCTGACATTTGCACCGGGCACGCGAGTTGCGGGTGTTCTCACCAAGTCCGCCTGCGCATCCGCGCCGGTGGACTGGTGTCGCGATCATCTTGGGCGGGGCACTGCCCGCGCGGTTGTTGTCAACGCTGGCAACGCCAATGCTTTCACCGGTCAAAAGGGCGCTCGGGCCGCGCAGATGACTGCGCAGGCCGCGGCACTGGCGGTGGGGTGTGAGGCCCATGAGGTATTTCTGGCGTCCACGGGCGTGATCGGTGAACCTTTGGACGCAACGGCCTTTGGCGACCATTTGTCAACGCTGGCGACACTGGTGAGTGATGATGGTTGGGCCAGGGCTGCCGGTGCCATCATGACCACTGACACCTTTTCAAAGGTTGCCACCGCCGCCGCACGGATCGGCGATCAAACGGTCACCATAAATGGCATCGCCAAAGGATCGGGTATGATTGCGCCGGATATGGCGACCATGCTCGGATTTGTGGCCACCGACGCGCCGGTCTCATCGGCGGCCTTGCAGACGCTTTTGTCCCGGGAGACCGACCGCACGTTCAATGCGGTCACAGTAGACAGCGATACCTCAACTTCGGATACCGTACTGGCTTTTGCCACCGGGTCGGCAGGCGAGCATGGAGAGCTGATCGAGAATGCAGACGATTCCGCGCTGGATGAATTCCGCCAAGCATTTGCCCATGTCATGCGGAACCTGGCCATGCAGATTGTTCGGGATGGAGAAGGCGCCACCAAATTGGTTTCGGTCGATATACGCGGTGCCGTATCGGATGCCTCCGCCCGCGCCATTGCCATGTCCGTTGCCAACTCGCCCCTGGTCAAAACGGCCATCGCTGGCGAAGATGCAAATTGGGGCCGCATCGTCATGGCTGTCGGCAAAGCGGGCCAGCCTGCGGATCGGGACAAGCTGTCCATCTGGTTCGGTGATGTGAAGGTCGCCCATGAAGGGGAGCGGGCACCCGACTATTCAGAAGAGGCCGCGTCGCTGCACATGCAGGGCCAAGAGGTAAAGATCACCGTGGAGCTAGGCATGGGTGATGGAAGCTATACTGCCTATACATGCGATCTCACCAAGCGCTACATTGAAATCAATGGCGACTACAGGTCATGAATGGGCCATCCCTGCCCATTGTTCGCCGGCTGGAAGCGGTTGGTCTGCGCGCTTGGCCTTCGCAGCACAGCAAATATGATGGCGCATGGCTCTATCGTTTGAGCCCCACACAGGATGGCCGACGCATAAATTGCGTGACGCCGTTGGACCCCGGTGACGACAGGGATATTGAGCAGCGCTTGTCGCAAGCCGCAACGCAGTTTCATGAGGCCAGCCGACCCTTGATCATCCGCCAAACGCCGTTGATACCTGAAAGGCTTATGGCCTCCATCGAGCAAGATGGTTGGACCTCGGAAGGTGCGTCTGTGGTGCAATCGTGCCCTTTGGCAAAGCTGGATTTGAGCAGTGCCAACGAGCAATTGCCATTCAAGGATATCGGGCGCTGGTCCGAGCAATTCACACTCATTCGGCAACGCAACATGGATCAGGCCGCGCCCCTCGCAGAAGCGATTGCTGGCATCGAAGCGGACGTAGGACTGTTCCTCATGGAAGCGGATGACGGGACGCCGTTGGCCACGGTGATGGCCGTCCATGATGGTGACATGGTGGGCCTGTTTGAAGTGGCGGTCGCGACTTCGGCACAACGGCGCGGCTTGGCCAAGAGCCTTGTTCTGAGTTCTTTGCGATGGGCCAAAATGCGCGGCGCCAAGACAGCTTGGCTTCAGGTGGAGGCGGACAATGAACCGGCCCTTGGGCTGTACGGCTCACTGGGTTTCACCACAGTTTACCCATACAGATATTGGCGAGCGCCATGAACGAAGTTGCCATGAATGGGACCGCCGCCGGTGAAGCCGGCAAGCCAATGGTTCTTGTCGTTGCCTGTGCACTGGTCGATACCGATGAGCGCATTTTGCTGGCCCAACGCCCCCAGGGCAAAAGCATGGCAGGCTTGTGGGAGTTTCCCGGTGGCAAAGTGGAAGCCGGCGAGACTCCCGAGAACGCCTTGGTGCGGGAACTCGAGGAAGAGCTGGGCGTGACCACCAAGGTTGATTGTCTGGCCCCGCTCACCTTCGCCAGTCACAGCTATGACAATTTCCACTTGTTGATGCCGCTTTACATTTGCCGCCGGTTTCAGGGTGCCCCAATCGCCCGGGAGGGTCAGACCCTCAAATGGGCACGGGCCTCCAGATTGCGCGACTTCGATATGCCTGAAGCGGACGTTCCTCTTATCTCGGCATTAACCGATATTTTAAGGTCCTGACGGATTCTACGGGCCCGTGCGTGGCACACGCCACGCTGGCTTTCGGAGATATCCCCATGCGTACCTTCCCGCTTCGCCGCTTTGCTCTTTCATCACACGGCCTCACAACGCTGGAGTTCAGCCTAGCAGCGTCAGTGGGTGCTTTGGCGCTGGGACTGTTTCTTGTGCCAATGCTCGACAGGGCCAGCGAGACCCAGATCATCCGGGCTGCCGCCAACAATGGTGTGGATTTGACGGTCACCGGGTCTGTGCGGTCTGACCCTCTCGCCCGGCCTTCAGACGGTCGGCAAGTCCGATATATCTTCAGGTCTGTGCTGCACGGCAAGGACCAACCGCCCTGCGTCGCCTATACCAACGGTACGGATAACGGGCATTGCCAGTAATCGGCTAGGCCCTCATCCCGCCGACGAGCCTTTGTCTAAAATGTCGGCCAGGCTCGTTTTTGCGCTTCCCGGCGCGAGGGGCTTTTGCTGGCTCTCATGGGGAGACCAGCCGGACAGTGACACAAGGTTGAAAGACGCACGCAGCCGCCCATCAGCATCGCAATAGGTGTTGGCATAATGGGTCGCAGTTTTGGCGACAATGCCTCTGGTGAGG
>JBCBZX010000178.1:0-6307 GCA_039815105.1 Pseudomonadota bacterium | reverse complement strand
GCCTCACCAGAGACCAAGATGTAAAACTGGTCAGGATCGAGCACCAGCTCAGCTGGGCCCCGGCGGTGGATCGGCTCCCAATAATCCAAAACGGCGTGGCTGGCTGGCTTGTCGACGTCAACAACGGCGGTGTGTCGTTTGCCGCGGTAACCCACCAGACCATCCGGGTTGCCCTGTAGATCAATGGAGACGGACACTGCACCATTTGAAATCACAGGCCTGCCGCCCGATGCCAGTGTCTCTGCAGCATGCAGCACATCCAATTCGGCTGCGGTGAGGCGCGGATGCCCGCCCCGGAACCGGATCTGGCTCAGCCGTGACCCGGTGCGCGCGACTATGGGGAAAGTGCGCGGTGAGACTTCCAGATAGAGCGGGCCGGTATAGCCTGCGGGAATTTGGTCAAACTCCTGCCCGCCATCGGTGATGACCCGTGTGAAGATATCCACACGCCCGGTGGAGCTTTTGGGGTTAGCGGATGCAGCGATGGATGCCGGCAGGTCGAGGCTCTCGAGGAGCGGAACGATATACACGCAACCTGTTTCGAACACGGCGCCGTCTGCAAGATCGAACTCGTGAAGTTTGAAGCGCTCAAGCTTGTCGGCCACCGGAACGCCCGGGCCGGGCAAGAAGCTGGCCCGTACCCGATAGGCGCACTTTCCAAGGCGTAGATCGAGGCTAGCGGGCTGCACCTGACCCACTGCAGGCGGCACGGCCAGGTTAAGGCAACCATGCTCTACCAACTTTTCGATTTGCTGGCTGGCCAGAATGCCGTCGAGTGTGTCCCATGCACTGTTCATACAGTCCCATAGGCTGCCTCGCCATTTGACGAAAGCGGATGGTCATGCCACATCAGCTTTATCCCGTGGTGATTTGCCGATCAGCTTGCAGCCACGTTAAACAAGTCGCTAAGGGGTCCTGCGGTCTGCGACCGGTCAGCCTCCGTCCCTTTTGGGTTTAGGCGACCGGTCTTTTTTATGCCCACCACTAAGTGTTGGGCGCAGTACGGAGCCAGTCATGACCGACGCAAAGTCGAACCAATCTCCACGACCCACACCTCATTTGGCCACTCAGATGGTGCATTCAGGCACAACCCGCAGCCAGTGGGGTGAGACTTCTGAAGCGCTGCACCTGACCCAAGGGTTTGTGTATGAGAGCGCGGAAGCCGCCGAAGCCCGCTTCAAGGGTGAGGACCCCGGCTTCATCTATTCGCGCTACGCCAACCCCACCGTCGATATGTTTGAGAAGCGCATGTGCGCGCTCGAAGGCGCCGAGGATGCGCGGGCGTTCACGTCTGGCATGGCGGCAGTGACCGCCAGCCTCATGTGCCAGCTTTCAGCGGGCGATCATATTGTGGCCGCGCGGGCTCTGTTCGGCTCTTGCCGTTGGGTGTGCGAAACGCTGCTGCCCAAAATGGGCGTGGCCTGCACCTTGGTGGATGGCCGCGACCTGCAAGCCTGGGATGCAGCCACCCAGGACAATACCAAGGTCTATTTTCTTGAGAGCCCCACCAATCCCACGCTGGAGCTGGTGGACATTCGTGGCGTGGCGAACCTAGCCAATATGCGCGGCATCAAAGTGGTGGTGGACAATGTGTTCGCCACCCCCGTCTGGCAAAAGCCATTGGAGCTCGGTGCCCACGTGGTCGTCTACTCCGCCACGAAACATATTGACGGGCAGGGGCGCTGCCTTGGCGGTGTTGTGCTGTCGGACAAAGAGTGGATCGACGAATGCCTGCACGATCATTTCCGGCACACGGGGCCGGGGATTAGCCCCTTCAACGCTTGGGTGTTGCTCAAAGGTTTGGAGACACTTGAGCTGCGCGTGCAGCGACAGACCGACAGCGCGGCGGCAATCGCAGACCTGTTGGCAGACCATAAGGCTGTCAGCAAAGTCATTTATCCCGGCCGGACCGATCACCCGCAATATGATGTCGCAAGACGCCAGATGGGCGGCGGCTCGACCTTGGTGGCTTTCGAGTTGAACGGCGGGCGCAAGGCTGCCTATGCGTTTGAAAACGCCCTTGAGATCATCAAAATCTCCAACAATCTGGGCGATGCAAAAAGCCTCGTGACCCATCCTGCAACAACGACCCACAAGAACCTCAACGATGAAGATCGCCATGAACTGTCCATCACGGAGGGCACTGTGCGGTTGAGCCTGGGCTTAGAAGATATTCGCGATCTCAGGTCAGACGTGGAGAGGGCGTTGGCGGCGATTTGATCAGTCGACATTGCGGAGCGGTCGATTAGGGTTCTGGCATGACAGACCTTTTCCGACCGCTCGATCTACCCTGCGGTGCACAGTTGAAAAATCGCATCGCCAAGGCCGCCATGTCGGATTCGCTGGGCGATGGGCGGGGAAACCCAACTGACGCGCAAGCCCGGCTCTATGAGCGATGGGCGCAAGGCGGAGCAGCGCTCTCCATCGTTGGCGAGGTGCAGGGCGATCCCAAGGCTGCAGAAAAGCCCGGCAATCTTGTGTTGGGGCCTGCGTCCGACCTTAAACAATTACGGGCGCTCACCAGCCGCGGTACGGCGGAAGGCACGCATTTGTGGGCGCAATTGGGCCACGCCGGTGCCATGGCGCATCCGCCCTTGAGCGCACCATCGGCACCCAAAGGCCCAAGCGCATTGTCACTGCCCGGCTTGCAAGTGGAGGCGATGAGCCTTGCTCAGGTGCAGGCCATTCCAGATCAAATCGCTCACACCGCTGCCATGGCTCGGCAGGTTGGCTTCACGGGTGTCGAGGTGCATGCCGCCCATGGGTTCCTGCTCAGCCAGTTTCTGTCGCCACTGTTTAACCAGCGGTCGGATATCTATGGCGGCACCATAGCAAACCGCATGCGCTTGCTGCTCGAAACACTGGAGGCAGTTCGAGCAGCCTTGGGTCCCAGCTTCCCCATGGCCCTTAAGCTCAATGCCACCGATCAGTTGGAAGGCGGCTTGATGGAGGACGAGGCGCTCGAAGTGGTGCGGGCCCTCGACCAATCCAGTGTCGACTTGATCGATATCAGCGGCGGCACTTATTTTCCCGGTGCCAAATCAGCCTCCGACTCAGCGTCAAGCGGTCCGTATTTCCTCGACTTTGCAAGGCGGTCCCGGTCCATCACCACCAAGCCGCTAATGGCGACGGGCGGCTTTAAGAGCTATGGGATGGCCAGTGATGCGGTCGTGAGTGGCGCGGTGGATATGGTGGGTGTGGCCCGACCGCTTGTCCTTGACCCACAGCTGCCAAACCATTGGCGTGCCGGTGAAAACCATGAGCCAAATTTCCCACGCTTCACCGACCCGCAGGAGGGAGCGGTCACAGCATGGTATACGATGCGCCTGACCGACATGGCCCAGGACCGGGAAAGCAAGGATGCCTATGGCTCGCTTGACGCCAACGCTGCGCTACAAAACTATAATGACCGTGACCGCGGAAAAACAAAGCGCTGGCGGGCGCACTTCGGCTGATAGGGTTAGAGCGGGGCCCACAGGCATCGCTATACAAGGAACGGTGGTTTCCCAGCCAAGGCTGCTTCGAGCGTATGAAGCGTAAGCCAGATCCAAGCACCGCTGGCCCCGATAAGAACGATGTTGGCCCTTGCTGTGGGCAGTGCTGCAACGTGAACCAGTAACCAGGCAATGAGGGGCAGGGCCTGCATGGCGTGCAAGCCGAAAAAGTGCGAAATGCGCAGATCGCCAATGTTGAGTGCCCAGCCCACAAGCGCAATCGTTGATTGGGTCGGGTCAAAGGGACCCACGAAAGGCCCGCGATTCATCCCAATGTAAGATCCAGTATAGCCGCCCAAAATGCCGCCGAGGATAAGGCCCAATGCGAATGCTAGAACCAAAGGCCCCGTGAAGGTGCGAGCGTGGTGCTTAAGCCAGTAAAGCAAGATGATCACGCCAATGAATGCCGCGCCCGAAACCAGAACGCCGGCTCCCGCAGCCATGATCGACCCGCCGATCTGGTCAAAAATTGTTTCCGAATTGAAGTGCGAGCGTTTTCCGCGCCCGGCCTGAATGGCAAGGAACATCAACTCATACAGAGCCGTGGATGCCACAAGGATGGATGGGACCCGAAGCCACCAGCTTGCGCGCCAGTGGCGGGGAAGTTGCTGAACCCCAAACCAAACCGTCAGGCAGAACATGGCCATCGATATCTGAAATTTGAGCGGCTTAAGCCAAAGCGCCTCATCGTCCAGCACACGCGGGTCCAACATGAGGAGCGCTAAGGTTGGCAAGATCATCCCCAGTGCGATCACAGTCGCCAAAATCAAGGCGTCTGGCCGGGCGTTCAACGAGGCTGAAACACGCGAGAGAGGGGAGGGCTGGTTTGAACTTGCGAAGTAATAGGTCATCGGGCGATCCATGAACGGAGAGGTTGTTCAGATATGCCAGATTTTAGTATGATGTCAAACTAAATAGTTTGATATTGTACTATTAGGTGCGTTTGCCCGAATGAACTGAGGCGGCAAAGCGTGAGGAGAGCTTGGTTTAAGCAAGTGTCCCACGCGAAAGTCCAAGCCGGCTAGCGCTAGTACTTTGTCCTGAAAGGTGCAGCACACTAGGAAGGAGCGCTTCGCGCAAAGGCAAAGCCAGATGGATCGCCCGACGAAAACGCTTGGCTCATCCACAAAAGAGCGAAACTCTCCAGCAGCCGCGCATTGGCCAGACCACCCACATGGATGGCGTCAAACCCCATATCGGACGCCAATTGTTTGAGGTTTGTCGCCACCGTCTGGTCGTCACACGCGATGCCCATGATCGGAGTGGGCTGGAGTGCTGTCAGATTGTCCAGCACCGGTGTGCCCAATTGGTTGAAGCACTTGGCCACGATGGCGCTGGAAGCCTGCGCCGCAATCATCTCGGTTGCTGAACTGTTGGCGTCGATGGCCAAAGCCATGCCAGACGCGCCGTAGGTGACCGGGTTTGTGCAGTCCACCAACGTGCGGCCCGACAGGTCGCCCAGCGCCTCAACGGCACCCAGCGTGGCGACCCATGGGGTTGCTAAGAAAATCATATCGGCATTGGCGTCGGCCTTTCCGGTGGCTGCCAGTTCCACATTTGGAAGAGCCGCAAGCGTGCCATATTTTTCGTCATTGGGATTTTGAACTTGCACCTGCACGGCGTGGCCCAGCCCGGTCAGGAGCCGCGCTAAAGAGCTTCCCAAGTTTCCGCCACCAATAATTTCAAACTGCATGCTTCATTTCCTTCCAGTTTGGCGGCGTGGCCTTCAGAGGGAGGGCGCTCGCCGCTTATGATGTTTGGGAGAAGGTTAAGTGGGTGCTAGCATGGAGCCAAGTACCGACATTTTTGTCAGTGACTACCGGAAAGCCAGCCCATGCCCGCCACGACCAATTGCCCGGTTCAAACCAGCGTCGACATCATTGGCGGCAAGTGGAAGCCTGGCCTCTTATACCGCCTAAAGGGCGGTCCTCTGAGGCTTAGCGAACTTCGTCGCCAGATGCCGTGGGTCTCGGAACGGGTCTTGATCCGTCAGCTGAAGGAGTTGGTGACTGACGGTATTCTGGAACGGCGTGACTATGGCGAAATCCCACCCCGGGTGGACTATCGGCTGACCAAATATGGCTGGTCAGTTGTGCCCTTGGTGGAAGCTTTGGCGGATTGGGGAGCCGTTCACCTGAAGACAAAAAGCGGTCCGAGCCGAGCAGTGTAGGCAGATTATCTGCAAAGCCTAGCCGCACAAATCTCCGCCGGGAATGCGGAATACCCGGCCTTGGCTCACCAGCACGGCATTCCATTTGGTTTCGTCAAACAATCCGCCAAACGGTGTGGAGCACACGTTCAAGCCGCCGGTGAAGGCGCCGAAAGCCGGCAGGATCATGCGATCGCCATCGGTGATGAAGCAGGGGCGGCGCACGGATTTGCTGCGGCGCACGATCTTACCCGCCGGGTGCAGGTGGCCTGCGATCTCACCTTTGGCGGGGCCATTGGTTGGTTCGTGGCGAAAGATCAGGCCGCCTTCATGCCATTGTTCAAACGTTTTACCAGGCAAGCTCTCAGGCGGTTCGGGGTCGTGATTGCCGGTGACCCATAGCCATTCACGATTGGCCATAAGGCCCAGTAGGGCCTCACGCCACTGAACCGGCATGCGTGCCGGCCCGCCAATATCGTGAAAAGCGTCGCCCAGCGAAATCACCCGCTTGGGGGTGTAGCGCATCAAGGCGTCGGACAGGCGCGATAGTGTGATGCCCGTGTCATATGGCGGAACCA
The DNA here is from genome assembly GCA_039815105.1 of Pseudomonadota bacterium. Lineage (GTDB taxonomy): Bacteria > Pseudomonadota > Alphaproteobacteria > Rhizobiales > Rhizobiaceae > JBCBXA01. The sequence continues at coordinate 86 of JBCBZX010000178.1, read as the reverse complement.
TCATGCCGCGCTTGGCAAAGGATGAGCCCTTCTCAAAATGCATGTCCGCGACGATGAGCGTCGAGGCTTCCGGCCAGAACAATATG
>JBCBZX010000326.1:0-3412 GCA_039815105.1 Pseudomonadota bacterium | reverse complement strand
CTGGCGCAACACCCGGGACGCCGCCCATAAAATGGCCCTCACCACCTTTGTGCTTTTCTTGGCTGTGGGCAGCGGCCTGCATCGACAAACGGCCGGCGACCTCACTCATGGGCGCCAGCAACGGCAGACCACCGGCGCTATCAGTGACAGTTTCATATGCGATTGCGGTGACGCCGGAATCAACCAAGCCCTGCGTCTGCGCAGCGTCGGGCGCGAGGTGCAGATAGGTGTAGAGAATTTGGCCTTCGCGGAGCTGCGCCCACTCGCTGGGCTGAGGCTCTTTCACTTTGACGATCATGTCAGCGCTGGCGAAAATGCTGGCTGCATCGGAAGCGATGGTGGCACCAGCCGCAATATACTCGTCATCAGCCGCCCCAATGCCTGCGCCGGCCAGTGTTTCGACCATGACCGAATGGCCATGGGCGACATATTCTTTCACGGCACCCGGCGTCAGGCCGACCCGATATTCGTGGTTCTTGATTTCCTTTGGCACACCAACACGCATGATCTTCTCCATGTTTTGAACAAGGATAAATCAAAAAGTGCGCATGATCCGGCTGATTTATATCTTCTACAAACTATTTATGCATACATTTGCTACATAATACCGAAGTTTCAACGGATTCGTGCACATGACACCGGACAGATATGACCATGCCATTCTTGACGTTCTGAACACATCTGCCAGGGCACCCGTGGCTGCGATTGCAGAACGCGTGAACCTGTCAGCTTCGGCGGTGTCACGGCGTCTGACTGCGCTGGAGAAAGCTGGCATCATTCGCGCTTACACCACCATCATTGATGGGGACGCAATTGGCCTGCCCATGATTGTTTTTGTGGAAGTACGGCTCAAAAGCCTGTCCAGCAGCGAGTTCGACGCGTTTGAGCGGGCGGTTCAAGCCATGCCCCATATTACCGACTGCTTTTTGATGAGTGGAAATGTAGACTATCTCATTCGCATGCGAGCCAGAGACATGGCTCATTTCGAGCAGATGCACCGCAATGAATTGGCCAAGCTGCCAGGCGTTGAGCGTCTTACCACGCGTTTTGGCCTGCGCACCGTCAAGGTCGCTGGCAATCGTGCGCCTGCGGGCTAAACACCCGCCAGTTCTTCAAATGTCACCCCACACCAGTTGGCGCTAACATCGCCGTCGCTGGCCAGAACGGCGCGATAGTCGGGATCGATCTTTTTGCGCTCAAATCTCCATTGAGAAAGCAGTGGCTCGTTAGCAATGCGAAGTTCGTCCTGCGCAAAATCCATCGTCAGCTTTCTGAAATCGTAGCCCAAGCCAATCCCTAGCGCTTTGGTGACAGCTTCCTTACCGGTCCAAATGTCCAGAAGACGCTCATCGCGCGCAGTGCCGGTGAGAGCCTCCAAGCTCAACAGCTCTTGCATCGAGAACACTTTTGCCTTGACCCTATCGATGGTCGCGACCCTTGATGCTCGCTCAACATCCAAACCAAGCTGCACCTGTGTACTGAAAGCGCAGCAGACCAAGCCATCAGTGTGCGCAATATTGAACCTCAAGTTCTCAAACTGCCCGCCAGCCAGAGCTGGCCTGCCATGCTCATTTATCTCAAGACGCCACTCATGACCCTGAGGAGCAAATTGTTGGAAGCCATATCGCAGCAATGAGCGGCCAGTGATGAATTCGCTACGTCTTTCAGCCCAACCCATGCCCTCGGCCCGCTCCACTTCGTAGGGCGGCAATTGGGTAAGCATTTTTTCGATCAACGCTTTGCGCACTGAAGCGGTCGAGATATGCAGCACAAATGTCGTCATCAATCCGCCATGCAGCCCGCGAGACGTCAGGGCAAGTCAAAAAAGCCACACTTCAGGTCGGCGTGATTATGTTGGACACACGCTTTCCTAGAATAATGGGCGATGTGGGGCGCCCCGATAGCTTTCTAAAACCCGCTTTGACCGAAGTGGCAACCGGCGTGCGGGTGGCCGATATTGTGCGTCCTGAACGCGCGTCTAAAGAGGCTGTGGATACGCTGATTGGTGCCGCCCAAGCTCTACAAAGGCGAGGTGCAGATGTGCTGACAACAAGTTGCGGGTTTCTTCACGGCGTACAGGGCGACGTGGCTCGGACGATCAATGTCCCCTTCATCGCCTCTTCTCTGTCTCTGGCTGGCCAGTTGGCACGGCAGGGCCATCGCATTGGCCTTATAACCGCCGACGCGCCGTCTTTAGCACCTGCGCTCGAAGGAATTGCGATCCGGTTTATCGTCGAAGGGATGGAAGGGTCCGAGGCATTTAGCAACGCCATTCTGGCAGATGGCAATGAGCTAGATAGCACGGCCATAGAGGCTGACACGACATTGGCGGCTCAGCGCGCGGCCGACAAAGGCGCAACTTGCATACTATTTGAGTGCACCAACCTCCCGCCATACCGTGCAGCTGTTGCCGCCAAGGCCGGCTTGCCGGTGTTCGACATTTTCGACGCCGTGGAGAGCGTCGCGAAGGCCAGGGTCCGCGCTTAGCCGCCAGTTACGCTCATATGGCGAGGCACTGCAGGCGCCTGCCCGTATCGCTCAATGACAAAATCATGCCCTTTCGGCTTGCGGCCGATGGCTTCATCAATCGCGTCGGACAGCAATTCGTTGCCTTCAGATTGACGCAACGGTGTTCGCAGATCAGCAGCATCTTCCTGCCCCAGGCACATGTACAGCGTGCCGGTACATGTAAGTCGAACACGGTTACAGCTTTCACAGAAATTGTGGGTCAACGGTGTAATAAAGCCAAGTCGACCACCGGTCTCCGCTACCTCAACATATCGCGCGGGACCGCCAGTCTTGTAAGCCAAATCGCTTAAGGTGAACTCATCCATCAACCCAGCGCGCACTTGGCTCAACGGCAAGTAGCGATCGGTTCTATCTTCAGTGATCTCACCCATCGGCATGGTTTCAATCAAGGTCAAATCCATCCCGCGCCCATGCGCCCAGCGCATCATGGCTGGAATTTCACGGTCGTTGAAGTCTTTCAAAGCGACGGCGTTTATCTTGATTTTCAAGCCCGCCTTTTGGGCCGCATCGATACCGGCAAGCACCTTGTTCAAATCACCCCAACGAGTAATCTCTCGGAACTTGTCCGCGTCTAAAGTGTCCATGGAGACATTGATGCGTTTGACACCATTGTCGGCCAACGCCTGGGCATGTTTAGCGAGTTGAGAGCCGTTCGTGGTCAGCGTCAGCTCTTCTAGGCGCCCGTCACCGATCTGCCGCCCGAGATTTTCGATAAGCGCCACAACTCCACGCCGCACCAGCGGCTCGCCACCGGTGAGCCGCAGTTTGCGCACGCCCTTCGCAATGAAAACCATGCAGAGACGCTCGAGCTCTTCGAGGGTCAGCAAATCCTTCTTGGGCAGAAAAGTCATATCCTCCGCCATGCAATAGGTGCAGCGAAAAT
>JBCBZX010000156.1:0-7162 GCA_039815105.1 Pseudomonadota bacterium | reverse complement strand
CCTACTTCCAGTCTTTATAAGCATCGGGCGACGGCACCATCAGACTGTCCATATAGTCTTGCACGTCTTCGGGCTTCATGGGCTCCGCAACCTTGTCCACGGTGCCCGGAGGCATGTCGCCAAAGTAGAATTTGTAGCCTGGAATATGCTGACGGCGCTTGCGCAACTTCATGCCCTCAAACGGGTAATATTCATGGTCGCCACAGGCAGCATCGTGACAGGGCAGAATGTAGTCGGCGCGCTTGTCAATTTCCTCAACAGACTTCCAACCGTCAACCGAGTTCACAAAGCGTGCTGGCACCCAATAACGCCATCTCTCTTTGGGGTTGGGCTCCAGATTACGTGCTTGGAAAATCGCGTCTCCGCAAATCACGATGTCGCCTGCAGACGTGGCCACGGTGACGCCCATATGGCCAACGGAGTGGCCGGGCGTGTGGAACATGGTGATGCCGGGAAGCACCTCGCACTCATCATCCACCGCTTCAAACACGCAACCCGCATAGGCAGGCTCAATGCCAAGAATACCGCATTCATAGGTGTTGTAGTAAAGCGGCAGCGGATTATAGGCCATTTCGATCTCGGCCTTGGGCGCGATGTAACGCGCATTCTTGAACTCTTTCATGTTCTGCACATGGTCCCAGTGCAGATGGGTAAAGACGATGGCGTCAATGTCGTCGGGATCGACCCCCAGCTTCTCTTTGAGGTGGATGTGCACCTCGGTCGCGCCGCGCTTCTCGCAATTATGGTGATATTTCGTTGCGCGCTCCTCGTCGCACAGGCCCGTATCAACCAAAATCTTCATGTCGCCCGTATCGACGTAGTAGCAATAGCAGGGGTTCCAGAACTTCTCGCCAGCCGGACCCTTCCAGAAAGTGTAGGTTCCAAGATCAGCTTGAAGCCATCCTGTGTTGATCGGGTAGATCCGGGTTTCTGCTACGCCCATCGCGCTTGCTCCTCACCAATTGCACGGTTTGGCGGCATGTCAGCCGCGCTCGGGCGCAATCTGTCCCATAAAGCTCGAGCGTTCAAGAGGATTGTATACAAATAGAGCGCAGAAAAACCTAATCCGCCGTCACCAGCAGATCGCGGGCCAATTGCCGTCGAATGATCGTACCTTCTTCGGCGGGTGTTTTGCCCAAGATAATATCCACCAGCCGACGGTGGGGCTCAATTGATTGCAACATATCAGCGCGGGTTCGATAGCGGCGCGCCCGAAAGGGGCCTGTGCGATATCTAAATGTCGACGCCATCTCAGCCACATATTGATTCTGAGTGGCTTCATAGATGCGGGCGTGGAAGACCTCATTGGCTTTCAAAAACTGTTGCCGATCTCCCTGCTCCGCCGCCCGCTCCATCTCATCAATAGCTTCAAGTATTGCGCTTTCTGTCAGCAGTGTAAGGCGTTGTGCAGCCAATTTGGCACAGATTGCCTCCATTTCCTCCATGGCCTCAAACATTTGGCTAAGCTCGGCCCGCGTGTAGGAGGCAACACGAACGCTTCGCCCCTCACCATTGCCCTCGCCCTGTACCAATACACGCCGCGCGACAAGACGACCAAGAGCCTCCCTGACAGGCGTACGGGACGCCCCGAATCTTTGAGCCAAAGACACCTCGTCCAGGCGTTCGCCTGGCTCCAGCAAGCCAGCGGCGATGTCGGTGACAAGCTCATCGGTTATGCGATCAGCGGTTGTGCGCCGCTTTGCAGTCTGAGTTTTCACCGCAGCCATGGACCCACTCCTTCACAGCGCTACATCTGTTCCTATGATGGGTAGCGAAAGCTGAGTTTTAGTCTGTTTCTAGAAATTCTGCAAATTCTGCACAACAGGGTTGCATTTTGTATACAAACCCGCGAACCTGTTCTTCTGAGGCGGTCTCACCGGCCCGCCTCACGTCTTTGGGAGGACTAGTATGCCGGTCATTCGGCTCGAAAGCCTAAAAAAATCATTCGGCGCGACGGAGGTCATCAAGGACATTGATCTCACCATGGAAGATGGTGAGTTCACCGTTTTTGTTGGTCCTTCTGGCTGCGGTAAGTCTACAACGTTGCGCATGATTGCTGGGTTGGAGACGGTCACAGACGGCAAGATCTGGATCGGCGACAATGACGTTACCCATCTGGAGCCCAAAGAACGTGGCCTTGCCATGGTGTTTCAGGACTATGCCCTGTATCCCCACATGGATATCGCCCGCAACATGAGCTTCGCATTGCGGCTTGCCCGGCGCCCAAAGTCCGAGATTGATGAAAAAGTTCAGCGCGTGTCCAAGATGCTGAACATCGACCATTTGCTGCACCGCAAACCCGCTGAATTGTCAGGCGGCCAGAGGCAGCGTGTCGCCATGGGCCGCGCCCTGGTGCGCGACACCGGCACCTTCCTGTTCGACGAGCCCCTTTCCAACCTCGATGCAAAGCTGCGTGCGAAAATGCGCACAGAGCTGGCTGAGATGCGGGACCAACTCGACAAGAACATGATTTACGTCACCCACGACCAAATTGAAGCCATGACGCTGGGCGACAAGATCGTGGTCATGCAGGACGGGATTATCCAGCAAGCCGGTTCCCCAGAAGAGCTGTTCTTGTCTCCGCGCAACAAGTTTGTGGCCGGCTTTATCGGCAGCCCCTCCATGAACTTCATCGACGCCACTTTTGGCAACAACGGCACAGCGCCAGTTGCGAAAGGCAAGGATTTTGAAGTGGTTCTGGCCCCTGAAGCGCTGGGCAAAACCACGCCGTCCGAAGGCGCAAAGATCACTCTTGGCATCCGCCCAACCAGCTTTGAACCCGCGCCGTCAGATGCGACATCACGGATGGATGCGACTGTTGTCGTGTCCGAATATCTCGGCGCAAACTCCATACTTGTCACCCATGTTGGCGACTCAGAAATGCTGGTGGAGCACGACAGTGCGACACCGGTTCGTAGCGGAACGAAACTGCCCTTCACGGTGCCCCCGTCAGAGGTCATGGTGTTCGATCCAAAAACCGGGCTTCGCCTTTAGCCCAGACTTGAACCTCAGCTCATTTTTCCAGGGAGGAACATATGCTGAAATTTATCAAGACGGCCGCGCTGGCTGCAACGGCTCTCGCAGCCGCTGTTGGCTCCGCACAGACCGCAGGTCACTCGGAAGGCCCGTACGCTCCGTACGCTGGCACGACGTTGGTGATCAACGTGCCTTCGCACCCCCACTACAATGCAATGATGAAGGTGCTGCCTGAGTTCACCAAGCAGACCGGCATCAATGTTGAGGTCGACCAGCTCCAGTACCTGAAAATGCGTGAGCGCCAGACGCTCGAGCTGACAAAAGACGAAGGCGACTACGACATGATCGCTTATGTCGTGTTCTCGAAGGCCGACTATGTCTTTGCTGACCAGCTGGAAAACCTGGCTCGTTTCTTCATGGATCCTAAGTTGGCGATGCCCGACTATGATGCTGAAGACCTGATTGACGGTTATGTGCAGAATATCGGCGTTGCAGGCGGCACAAAAGGCTACCTGCCCGGCCCAACCGGCTCGCTCTACGGTCTGCCCTACGGGTCCGAAACATCGGTTCTGGGTTATCGCAAAGACATTTTCGAAAAGCATGATCTCAAGGTCCCCGAGACCTATGACGAGCTTCTAGACGTTGCCTGTAAGATCCCCGAGCTGGAGCCAGAGATGGGTGGCCTGGCCTCCCGTGCCGCTTCTGGTCACCAGGCGTCCCACGCATTCCTGCTGCATCTTGCTCCGCTTGGTGGCCGCGTGTTCGACGCCAATTGGAACCCGATCATCAACAACGAAGCTGGCGTGAAAGCCGGTGAAGCACTGAAGACGATCATCGATTGCGGTCGCCCAGGTTCGCAGAACTTTGGCCCGGCTGAAGCAGCTGCAGCATTCGCTCAGGGCGAATACGCCATGTTCCTCGACTCCATCGCTTTTGCGGCTGGCTTCGAAGATGAGAGCAAGTCCAAAGTGGCTGGCAATGTTGCATGGACATTGCACCCCGAAGGTGTGCGTCGTGGCTCGCAAACAGGCGGTTTCGGCATTGGCATTCCAAAGAACGCCAACAACAAAGAAGCAGCGTTCCTGCTAATGCAGTGGCTGACCTCTAAAGAAGGTGACAAGTTGGTGGCAATGGCCGGTGGTAACCCATCGCGTTTCTCCACCTATGCCGATGCTGAAGTTCAGGCAAAATATCCATATGCAGCCGCATTTGGTGAAGCTCTGAAATATGCCGATCCTGACTGGCGTCCGATCATCCCCGTCTGGGGCAAGATCAATGCCGATATCGGTACATCCATGTCGCAGGTCCTGACGGAAGGCGTGTCAGTGGCAGATGCACTCAATGGTGTTGCAGAGCGCGCCAGAGAGACCATGGAAGAAGCCGGCTACTACACCTGGCAATAATGGAACAGTAGTTCCTCCCGAGGAGCGGGTCGTTGAGATGCGGCGACCCGCTCTTTGGCAGAAAATGAAGTGCGGCATCGCTGTTTGCCGCGCCTCGCCAGGCCGCCGCCCTGTTCATTCGACCATCAATTGGTCACGCGGCACTGTTTTTGACCGGCGCTTTGTCGGTCCCCACCATAGATTGTGGACAAGACCATGCAGCTCGCTCGGGCCAACAGACTGACACCATACCTTTTTCTGGCACCCGCGCTGGCGGTATTGGTCGTCGCGCTTCTATATCCAATTTGTTACATGATCTATGCCAGCTTTCTGCGCTGGAACCCAAGCCAACGGATTGGCGAGGCCGAGTTTGTTGGTTTCGACAATTATATCGACCTGCTTGGTGATGCCGCATTCATTGAAAGCACGATGGTCACGCTGAAATTTGCGTTCGCCGTCGTCTCAATTGAGATGATACTTGGCGTTGGCCTCGCACTGTTGCTTGACCGCAATCTGCGCGGAATGAGCTTGCTTCGGACCATCTTTATCCTGCCAATGATGATCGCACCCATCGTCGTAGGCTTGATGTGGCGTTACATGTACCATCCGTCTATCGGCACATTCAATGCGACTCTGGAAAGCCTTGGTTTCGGCCCAATTCCGTGGCTCACCCAGGGCAATTGGGCGCTGACATCGGTTATCCTGGCAGATGTTTGGCAGTGGACGCCCTTCATTTTTATCCTTGCGCTGGCTGCGCTGCAGTCACTTCCACGCTCCGCGATGGAGGCCGCGCGCATAGACGGCGCTTCTGGTTGGCAGACCATCTGGCATATCAAGCTGCCACTCATGATGCCGGTGCTGATTGTTACCCTGCTGCTGCGTCTCATTGATGCTTTCAAGGTCCTGGAAGTCGTGCTCGTGCTGACCAATGGCGGCCCAGGCCTGTCCACCGAGATATTGTCACTTCGCATTTTCCGCACCGCGCAAGAGTTCCGCGAGCTCGGCACCGCCGCTGCCATGTCGAACTATCTCCTGATCATGTTGCTGATCCTGACTGTGGCAATGTACTTGTACTCGAAAGCTGCGGAGAACCGGGCGGCCAAGTTACGAGCCGCGGCAGAAGGAGGCGACGAATGAGCGCGAACCCAAATGAAAAGGCAAATCCCGCCTTCTACGCCTTGATCGCTGCGCTGGTGCTGATGAGCGTCGGCCCAATCTATCTGATGCTGGCGACGTCCCTTAAGCTGAATGTGGACATTACGGGCGGCGTCTCGTCTTTCTTCTTCACGCCTACGATTCGAAACTATGAAACCGCGCTCTGCAACATGCTCTGGTACGATCCGGCCCATGTTGAGTTTTGCGATCCAACCTTCGGCCGCGCGCTGATCAATTCGCTCATCATCGCGACTATCTCTACCGGTCTCACACTGGTTATCGGTTGCATGGCCGCCTACTCTCTCGTGCGGTTCAAGTTCATGGGTCGGGATACCGTTTCTCTCACCACACTGCTCATGCGCATGGTGCCGCCAGCCGTTTTGCTGGTGCCGGTCTTCGGTATCTGGACTTTCCAGTTCGGCCTGGATGGAACCCATGTCGGCATCATCCTTGTGTACACGGCCATGAATCTACCGTTTGTGATTTGGATCTTGCAGAGCTTCATCGTGCAGGTGCCTATCCAGCTGGAAGAAGCCGCAAAGATGGACGGCGCGGGCCCATTCCAAATCTTCTTTCTGGTCGTTCTCCCGATCATCAAGCCCGGCCTTGCCGCCGCCGCGATTTTCACCTTTCGGATTGCGTGGAATGAGTTCCTCCTTGCCAACGCGTTGGCGGACCGCGGTACACGCACAGTTCCGGTGACCATCGTGAACTCGCTCACCGAGTTCGATATCGACTGGGGCGTGATCATGGCCACCGGCATGCTGCTGGCTATTCCACCGGTGATCTTCACCTTCGTCGCTTCCCGGCAGATCATTACGGGCATGACAGCTGGCGCAGTGAAGGGTTAAACTCTGCGCCATGCCTCTTTCTCTCAAGCCTCAAGCACCGGTGCTCGTTGTTGCGTCGCTGGAGACGAAGCACGAGGAGGTAAATGATCTGGTCAGTCGCGTGGGCCGGCACGGTTTTCAGTCTGAAGTGATAGATACGAGCCTTCGATCCGGCGGCGTGCAATTGGACGGTAAGGGCAAAGTGGCGGCCATGCACGCCTGCGCCAAATCTGCCAATGCGGCCATTCGCCAGGCCATGGCCGGCGGCGCACAAGTGGTTGTCGGGATAGGTGGCGGCACAGGCGCACAGATCATAGCCGAGGCCATTTCCGACCTGCCCTTCGCCATGCCGAAGATCATTATAAACACGATGGCGCACGACATGCGGCCAGACACGGCGGACAATTCCGTGATCATCATCCCATCGGTCTCAGACTTGGCGGGAATGAACCCGACCCTGCGCCAGGTGTTTGAAAATGCAGCCGCTGTCATTGCCGGCTTGGCCCGGGCCGCGACCTTTCACCCACATATCTCAACAAGCCCAACCATCGGCATGACGACGCTTGGCACCACGAGCCAGGGAGCGGACAAAACCAAAGCACTGCTGCAGAAACACGGACTTGAGGTCACAGCCTTTCATGCCAACGGCTATGGCGGAAAAGCCTTCACCCGCTGGTGTCAATGTGGCGCGTTCTCGGGCGTTTTGGACTTCACCACACATGAAGTGACCCGCGTGCTCTTCGATCGGGCATGTAGCGTTCCGGCAGAACGCTATAAAGCGGCCGCCCGGAGCAACCTGCCTCAAGTGGTGTTACCGGG
>JBCBZX010000421.1:0-2200 GCA_039815105.1 Pseudomonadota bacterium | reverse complement strand
CTTTTGGAAGCGGCCCGGATCACTATGGGCGATCTAGACGATTTGGACGTGCCGACTGCACCACCACGCCCGGCCAATGATGACGGTGCGAGCCTGACACAGGCTGGCCGCTACGTTGCGTTTAACCACAATCAGGAAAGCTTTAAGTTCCTGATGGACCCAATGCTTCAAAGTGGCGCCGAGAAGGTATCAGCCATGGGGTATGGCATCGCCATCAACTCGCTGACCGACCAGGAAGGCGGTATGGCGAAGTATTTCTCACAACGCTTTGCCCAGGTGACGAACCCACCGCTCGACTCGCTGCGTGAATCTGACGGCATGACCCTGCGGGTCGCGCTGGGCGCCAAGCCGTTCTTCAACCGTGACGAGACAACCCAGCTGGTGATAGAAAACCCCATCCTGGCGGAAGCAGACCTTTTCCGGATAAAAGCGCAAACCCAGGTGCCGGTGCATTTTGTGGATATGAGTTTTGTCCCTGACGCGACGGCCAATGATGATGAAGCGGCACTAGAGCTGACGGCAGCGCTGGAAACCATGTGCGATGCGGTTCAGGCAGCTGCCGAGGGCACCGGCGGCATCGTTATCATGTCCGACGCCGGCGTGTCGGCAGACCGTGCGGCGCTACCCTTGGTGCTGGCGGTTTCCGCCGCCAATCAGAGGTTGATCCAATATGGGTTGCGCTTCCGCGTTTCTCTGATCGCGGAAAGCGGACAGATTGCCTCGTCACATCACATCGCCACCACTCTTGGCTTTGGCGCGGCAGCAGTCGCACCGATTGCGGTTTACGAGCGTGCCAGCGAACTGTTTGGCAGTCATGCCACCGAAGCCGTTGGTCGCTTTATCAAAGCCGGCTCAAAGGCCCTGATGAAGACCATGGGCAAGGTCGGCCTGTGCACCGTGGAAAGCTATTCTGGTGGCGAGTTCTTCGAGCCCAATTATCTGAACACAAATCAGAAAACCCTTGGTCGTTATTTCCCGAATGTCCGCACGCCAGTTGGCGGCGTTGGCCTTGAAACCATTGCGGGCTCGGTGCGCGACTGGCACCGGCGCGCAAAGGAAGTGAAGGACGAGAATGGCGTGCCCTTGCTCGGCCTGTTTAAGGAGCGTGCGGATGGTGCTGGCCATTCCTACGGCGTACAGGCGGTTCGCAGTTTCGAAGACATGACCGAGGAGCCCATTGCCTATCAAGCGGAGGCCATGGGGGAAGGCGAACAAACCGACCTGCGCCTGATGACACTGGACAAGCTCAAGGATTCCGTTGGTCTTGATGAGACAGCCTATAAGCGCACAGGTTTCGACAAGCGCGATGCAGCGGAGATTGACGGCTTCTGCCAGACCGAAGCTTACCGTAACTTTGCCAAAGACATGGCGGCGGAGCGCGAAGCCCGGCCAGCGGCACTGCGCGATGTACTCGATTTTCCGGCAGACTTCACAGAAGCAACCACGCAGGCTGAGTTTCTTGCGCAACTCGCCCGCCATGATTTGCACGGCAACGCCAGTTTTGCTGCGCGGGGCATCACGGTTTCACCATTGGGCGACAATCGTTTTGCGCTGACATTGGATGATGGTGCCGAGCGCCTCCCAGCCCTGTCCGCCGCGTTGAAAGTGCGTTTCAACCAGGATGTATCGTTCGGCAGCCAGGCAGAGGTGCTGGAGGTGACAGCCAAGGGCGACGCTTTGCTCTACCTCAAGCGCGTTGTCCGCGCACCAGCCTCACTTGCGGTCAGCGCAGTGGAAGCGCCATCGGAAATCGCCAAGGCATTTGCCTCCGGCGCGATGTCCCACGGAGCTTTGGTGGCACCGGCCCACGAGGCTGTGGCCCACGGCACCAATATTGTTGGCGCCATGTCCAACTCCGGCGAAGGTGGCGAACACTTCTCGCGCTACGGTACGATCCGCTCTTCCAAAATCAAACAGATAGCGTCGGGTCGCTTCGGCGTCTGGGCTGGCTATCTGGCCGACCCGGCAGTGGAAGAGCTGGAAATCAAGATCGCACAAGGGGCCAAGCCCGGCGAAGGCGGCCAATTGCCAGCGCAAAAAGTGACCGTCGAGATCGCGGCAGCCCGGGGCGGAACACCGGGGGTCGAACTGGTCTCCCCGCCCCCGCACCACGACACTTATTCCATCGAGGACCTCGCCCAGCTGATCCATGACTGCAAGGCGGCCCGCGTGCGCGTGATCGTCAAGCTGGTGTCGTCCG
>JBCBZX010000311.1:0-3682 GCA_039815105.1 Pseudomonadota bacterium | reverse complement strand
GCTGGTCGGTCGGCAGGTCGCCTGCGTATTTGTGGACAGTCGATACACTTTGCAGGCCGCCGACCAGCTGGATGCGGATATTTTCTCAGTTTCAAATCTGACGCGTGAAGCTCTTGCAGGCTTTCTCGCAGAGCATGGCAGCCAAGGCGATGTGTTGAGCTTCGACGCCTGGACCACCACCATAAGCTGGTCGCGCTGGCTGGAAAAAACAGCCGTTCAACATGCCTTCAAAACCCGCGCCCTGCCCGTACACCCCATAGACGATGCCTGGGCCAATCAGCCCGATCTACCGGCAGAACCGGTCACCATACGTTCGCTGGAGCTGGCAGGCGAGCTTGCGGCGGACAAGATAGCGACCATCAAAGGCGACATCGCCGAGGCCGGAGGATCGGCTTTTTTGCTCACCGACCCAACGGCGGTGTGCTGGCTTTTCAACATCCGTGGTTCCGACATTCCGCGCACGCCTTTATCGCTGAGTTGGGCCATCGTCCATGCAAATGGCGAACCGGAACTGTTCATCAAGCGCAGCAAACTCAACATCGAAGTGCAGGCCTATCTGACCCAGCTGGCGGACCTCCAGCCCGTATCATCCTTGCTGGCCTCGGTGACCCATGCAGCCAACAAGATACATGAGCAAAGTGGCAAACTGCTATACGCACCCAGCGCCACAGCCCATGCGCTGTATGACGCCATGGAAAGCACCGGCGTTGAATTGGGCGAGGCCAATGATCCTGTGGTTGCCCGGCGCGCCCAAAAAAATCATGTTGAAATTGCAGGCATGATTGAAGCGCACCGCCGCGACGGGGCCGCGATAGTTGCGTTTCTAGCTTGGCTAGATGAGCAGCCCCATGGCTCACTGACCGAGATCGATGCCGCACAGAAGCTTGAAACCATTCGCTACGAAACCGGCGTGCGGCTCGGCATGCCCTTGCTCGACATTGCCTTTGAAACCATATCTGCCGCTGGCCCAAATGCCGCCTTGCCCCACTACCGGGTAAATGAAGCGACGAACCGCACCATTGAGGCCAACTCGCTCTATCTGGTCGATTCAGGTGCCCAATATGAAGACGGCACGACGGATATTACGCGCACAATTGCCATCGGCATGGTGGATGAGGAGCGCCGCGACCGTTTCACGCGGGTGCTCAAGGGCCATATCGCGGTGCAATCCCTCAAATTTCCCGCTGGCACCAAGGGTCGAGCCTTAGACCCATTTGCCCGCCGCGCGCTGTGGGAAGCGGGGCTGGACTTTGGTCACGGCACCGGGCATGGCGTCGGCGCCTATATGTCGGTCCATGAAGGCCCCCAGAGCATTTCGCCCCGCGGCGATGCGAACATCGAAACGCGAATGATCACCTCCAACGAACCGGGCTATTACAAGGAGGGTGCCTTTGGCATTCGCATCGAGAACTTGGAACTGGCATGTGGGCCCGACCCAATTGATGGCGGTGACCAGCCAATGCTTTGGTTCGAAACGCTGACCCTTTGCCCCATTGATCGAAACTGCGTCATGGTCGACCTGCTCGACGATGTGGAGCTCAGTTGGTTGAACGATTATCACGCCCGGGTGCAGGCCGAATTGAACCCTTTGGTGACGGAAGATTGCCGTACCTGGCTCGAGCGGGCGACCGCACCAATTCTGCGTTAGCCGACGGGCTCTCCGCTAAAACTCGGCCAGTAAAAACTCCGCTGCCAAAATGTGTCAGCCAAAAACCGACCGGAGCACGATCAGCAGCACCAACGACAAGCCACCAGCGACCAAAAAACTGAACCTGACACCAAGCAACATGGCGACCACCAAAACAAGACGCTCCATCCAACCACCATCTATGGCGGCCGGCAGAATAATAGCGGTGATGACGGCCACGGGCACCGCTTCAAGAGCAGCCTCAACGCGATAGGGAATTGGCTCAAAGCGCCGCAGCACATAATGCCCAGCCATGCGGTTAATCAAAGTCACGGCACCGCCCACCAGGATGATCAGGTAGAGCGTGACGTCTGCGCCAGTCGGCTCAAACATGGGACTCAAGCATTTGCAGCCTCCCCTGGGTTGGGCTTGGCCAGAAGCGCTGCGCAAGCCATGCCGCACAAGCCGCCTGCCGCGATGTGGTAAGGCGAGCCCAACGTGACGTAGGCAAGGGCAGCTGCAAGCGCGCTTGATGAAAAAACCCAGACAGAATTGGGCTTAGACCTGAAGCCAAGCGCCAGGAGCAGAAAGTAGATCGGGACCAGCATATCGAGGCCAACTGCATCCGGGTCGGAGATCAAATTGCCGAAAAGGACGCCAAGACCGGTTCCGAAAATCCAAGTTGCATAGAGAACAAGCGCGTTGCCCATGGCATAGCCAAAAGTGAGGCGCTGCCGCTCCGCTTGCTTAAGACCCATGACCAGACTGATGTCCTGCATAAGATACAAGACACTCATCATGCGCCGGGTGGGCATTGGCTCCAGCTTTCGCCCAATCGCGGCGGAGTAAAGCACCATACGGAAATTGACTGCAAACACCGCCAGCGCGATCACCCATATCGGTTGCGCCTGGCCGAACAATTCAATGGCGATAACTTGGCTGGCACCGGCGAAGAAAACAGCGCTTTGCAACAAGGCTGCAGGTAGAGGCCAACCAGCCTTGGCAGCAAGAGCCCCCACCACGATGCCAAATGGCAGCACCGTAAGCAGGAATGGGAGAACCTCGAGCACCCCTTCGCGGAACGTCGCTGGGCGCAAACCATCGGCAGATATTGCGGTGCTCATTCGCCCCGGCCAATCAGCTTGAACCAGCCATCCTCATCCACGGTCTCGACACCCAAATCTTGCGCTTTTTTCAGCTTCGAGCCGGCCCCCGGGCCGGCCACGAGCAGACTTGTCTTTGCCGAAACAGATCCCGCAACTTTTGCGCCCAAACGCTCCGCCATCGCCTTGGCCTCGTCTCGGGTCATTTGCTCAAGCGAGCCTGTGAACACAATGGTTTTGCCCGCCACGGGGCTCTCGGAGGCAACCGTCTCATGGTCCGTCGGCCGAACCTCATCGAGCAATTGAGCAATTACCCTGCGGTTTTGCTGAGCTGAGAAAAACTCGGTCAGCGCCCCGACAACTGTGCTGCCAATCCCATCAATATTACCCGTCTCAGCCGCCATCTCTTCATCACCATCTGCCATGGCCTCCATCGCCTGGATAAAGGCGTCAGCACCGACAAAATGGCGCGCCAAATCCTTTGCAGTTTGCTCTCCGACGTGCCTGATACCCAGGCCAAAAATAAAGCGGTGAAGATCGACCGAGCGCCGCTCATCAATGGCTCCAAACAGCTTTTTGGCGCTTGTGTCCCCCCAGCCCTCGCGGTTCTTGAGCTTTTTGAGCGGGGACGCGTCGTCGCGGGAACGCAGGGTGAAAATTTCGGCGGGATTGGTGATAAGGCCGTCGGCAAAGAACGCCTCGATCTGCTTGTCCCCCAGCCCGTCAATATCGAGAGCTTTTCGGGCAACAAAATGCTTGAGCTGCTCCACCACCTGAGCGGGGCAGATCAAACCACCGGTGCAACGCCGAACGCTGTCGAAACGACCTGTCTTCTCATTGCGCTCACGCACGGCTGGAGACCCACAGGCAGGACATGTTTCCGGAAAGGCATAGGCAATAGCCCCCGATGGTCGTTTGCTCAAATCCACATCCAGCACTTTGGGGATGACGT
>JBCBZX010000015.1:0-19978 GCA_039815105.1 Pseudomonadota bacterium | reverse complement strand
TGCCGGTTTTGCGATAGATCTGCGCTACCGTGGTGCACCCCATAGAGCGAGTGCCGCACGCGCTCAGCTCCAGCCCAAAGGATATCACCCCCTTAGTTTCAGCACTCGAGCGTATTGGCGCGTTGGGATGGGCGGGCGATTGTGAAAGCGGTCCGGCCTGCAAAGTTTGACCCTGACGCGAATGGCCCAGACATGTTTTGGCGGTAAAGGCCGTTTTGGACCGACAATCCGGATTTTGTCTCCTCGACCATGCCCTCCAACCTCCGCACTCAGACATTCAGCCAGCCTTTGGGGAAGGTGCCGCAACTTCCGCTTTGAGCCATCAACTGCATAACCATTTTGCGTGCGCTGAGGTGCGTGCTGTTTTGTCACCGCTTGTTCCTGCGGGCAATCTGGCTGCCGTGGATTTGGCAACTTGAGTTCAGTTTCAGTTCGCTACACTGTACCGGTCGTGCAGCGCGAACCTCATGAAAGCCAAAATGCGAAAATCTCTCATTTTTGTCGGCATCTTTGCCCTGTGCGCTGCCGGAGCGGCCGCTCTGCTGCTCCCGACGGCGCAATCGGGCGTGCAAGAGGATCTCGCATTCACTGTGCCGAACACCGAGCCCATGACGCCGCAGCAGGCGCAAAAAGAGTTCTATCGCCTCGCCCCGGCCCTATTGCTGGAGGTCTATGATGCCTTCGGCAAAACCGAAGAGGCCGAGATCTATGACACCCTTGCGACCGTCACCCACGGCAACGCCTTGGAATATCTGTATCTTGAGCGGGTGGGAGCCATGGCCGGGGACGGGCTCGATGAGGCCGATCAGACGCTGCATGAAATCAAGCTTCTCAGTTCAAGCGCGCAGAGCGATGGGGAGAAGCTCTCCATAGACGCCTCATGGCAGGTTATCGGCACAGTGGGCCATGCGGAACACATCCACGTTCGGGGCAACACTTACAGTGCTGATCTGTCCGTCGCGCCGATAGATGGCGCATGGCGCATCACCGATTTCGAACTGATGGAAGTCAATCGGGACGATGCGGGACAGACGTTTCTCGTTCCGTCGACCGAACAATGATCGAAATTGAAGACCTTTCGTTTCGGTACAGTCCGACCAGCTTCCGACTGCGTGTCCCGGAACTCCAACTTGGCCGGGCGGAAAGGCTGGCCATCGTCGGCCCGAGCGGAAGTGGCAAGACCACTCTGCTCAATCTCATCGCCGGAATTCTGACTCCGGACCGAGGCCGGATCGACGTTGCTGACACTGCCGTTGCCGAGCTGTCGGATGCGCAACGCCGCCGGTTCAGGGCCAGCACTATCGGCTTTGTCTTCCAGGATTTCGCCTTGCTGGACTATCTCTCGGCGCGGCAGAACATCCTCTACCCCTATCGCATCACCGCCGCCCTCGAATTGAACCCCGCAGCCCGGGAGCGGGCGGAGGCGCTGGCCGAGGCGTGTGGGATCGGGAACAAGTTGGACCGGCATCCCAATCAGTTAAGCCAAGGTGAGCAACAGCGCGTCGCAATTTGCCGCGCGCTCGTCACACAACCCAAACTGATCCTGTCCGATGAGGCCACAGGCAATCTCGATCCTGACAGCAAGACGCGCATTCTCGATCTTCTATTCGAGCAGGCGGAAGATGCGGGCGCGGCTGTTCTTGCGGTGACGCATGACCATGAGCTGTTGCCGCGTTTCGAACGGGTGCTCGACTTCAACATCTTCCGAGAAGCTGCAGCGGCATGAACGCGCTGTTTCTCGCCTTTGCCTATCTGAAATATCATTGGGCCCGCAGTCTGGTCCTGACCCTCGTCGCCGCGCTCATCCTTTTTGTGCCGCTTGCGACCCATATCCTGCTCGCTTCGAGCGAGCGCGCATTGCTTATAAGGGGCCAGACAACGCCACTTCTGCTCGGCAGTCGTGGCTCTCAGCTCGATCTCACGATGGCGGCACTCTACTTCTCCGATGAAAGCCCAGAGCCGATCCCCATGGCGGAAGTCGAAGTGGTGTGGGACAGCGGGTTGGCAACACCCATACCCGTTCACACCGCCTTCTCAACTGGCGGCTTTCGCATCATTGGCACGACGCTGGACTATTTCGATTTCCGCCAACTCGAGATCGCCGACGGTCGCGGTCTGTCCGTTCTGGGCGACGCGATCATCGGGGCCGAAGTTGCGGCCGCGCTTGGCAAGGGAGTGGGTGACACGCTCGTCTCGTCGCCCGAGAATTTGTTTGATCTCGATGGCGTCTATCCGCTGGAGATGCCGATCGTTGGGGTGCTTTCACCCACCAATTCACCGGACGATGAAGCGGTCTTCGTCGATATCAAGACCGCCTGGGTCATCCAGGGCATCGGTCATGGCCATGAAGACGTTGTGACCGCAGATCAGATCGCCTCGGGCACGGCAGCTCTCTCCAGTGCTGCAATCGTTCAGTATCAGCGCATCACGGAAGACAATCTCGAAACCTTCCATTTCCATGGCAGTCAGGATGATTTTCCAACGTCTGCAGTGATCGTGGTTCCCAACGACACGCGGTCAGCGACGATCCTGAGAGGTCGATACCTCGACGCTGAAGGCTCCACGCAGATGATCGAGCCAGCTGGGGTGGTCCGCAGGCTTCTAGACCGTATCTTCCGGATCAAGTCGCTGCTCGATGTTGTGACGGCCATCATTGCGGTCGCTGCCGTCGCGGCTATCGGGCTCGCTTTTTTCCTGAGCTATCGGCTCCGCGCACAGGAAATTTCGACTGCCGTGAAGCTGGGCGCCCGACGCGGCATGGTGCTGCGCCTATTGTCAGCGGAGATTGTTACATTACTGTCGCTTTCAGTGCTCATAGCTGGGGTTGCCGCCACCGTCGTGGCGCGCAACGCTGACGATTGGGTCGGCTGGCTCTTGGCATTAGGTCAGTGACTGGATCCTACGCCCGAAACATTTTTTGGAAGGAAGACATATGAAGCCCCGCCTCCTTATCACTTCCCTTACTGCTCTCGTCATCGCAACGCCAGCCCTCGCCCACTACGGAATGATCATCCCGAACGATCCGATGATCAGCCAGGAAGATGGGCGTAGCGTCGCGCTGACCATGTCCTTCTCTCACCCGTTCGAGATGGATGGCATGATGCTGGAGCGCCCTGCAGCATTCTCCGTAACCCATGAGGGCGGCACGACCGATCTGCTCGGTGAGTTGCAGGATGCGACCGTGATGAAAGAGCAGGGCTATACGCTCGATTACGGCCTCGACCGGCCTGGCACCTATATCTTCGCAATGGAGCCGCAGCCTTATTGGGAGCCAGCGGAAGACGCCTTCATCATCCATTACACCAAGACCTACGTCACGGCCTATGGTGACGACGAAGGTTGGGACACCGAACTTGGCTTGAAGACCGAAATCGTCCCGCTATCCAAGCCGTTCGGTCTTTGGGAGCACAACGTGTTCCAAGGCATTGTCAAAATGGATGGCGAGCCGGTGCCGTATGCGGAAGTCGAAGTGGAGTTCTTCAATGATGGCGTCGGCGCGACCGTGCCCGACGAGCTGATGATCACGCAAACCGTGAAGGCTGACGCGGACGGCGTCTTCACCTACGCGCCACCTTCCCACGGCTGGTGGGGCTTTGCGGCGCTCAATACGGCAGACTACACGCTGCCGCAGGATGGCGACGACAAGGCAGTAGAGCTCGGCGCCGTCATCTGGGTACATTTCGAAGAATGGACCGGTCAATGAGGCGTCGTTTCAACCGTGGTAGGAACCATGCGCTGGTGATCGCCCCGGCCTGCGCGTTGGCTTTTTGGCCCGCGCAGGCCTTGGCCCACCAGCTGAATGTCTTCGCATCCGTCGACTGTAAATCGGTTCTGGTCGAAGCGAAATTCTCCAATGGCAATGTGGTGCAGAAGGGCGAGGTGCGCGTGCTCGACGGCAATAAAGAGCTGCAGACCACCTTGGCCATCCAGCCGGACGGCACCGTCTCCGTGCCCCTCGACAGCGTCGATCATTCGGGCGGGCTGGTGATCGAAATCGATACCGGAAGTCATGATGATTATTGGATCGTGACCCCTGACGACATTACGAAGAACTGCCAGAGCTGATGATGTTACGGCGCATAGCGGGTCTCGCTGCACTCATGGCGCTGCTTCTGACCGGCGGAGTGGCATCGGCGCAGGAGCGCGCGCGTATCGTAGTGGCCAATCATGCGTTGCAATTCTTCGCCGAGCGCGTGGTTGGGGATGCGGCACAGGTCGTGATGCCTGTCCCGTCCGAAGTCGATCCATCCTTCTGGCGACCATCCATCGCCGATATCAGCGAAATCCAGTCTGCCGATTTGATCCTGCTCAACGGCGCAGGCTTCTCCGCGTGGGTCGACCGGGTGTCGCTGCCGAGATCCAAGGTGGTCAACACGAGCGCGGCCATAGAGGACCGTTTCATCGTCACCGAGAGCATCACCCACAGCCACGGCGACGGTGATGAACATTCCCATGAGGGTATCGCCTCCTACACCTGGCTAGATCTGTCTCTGGCGTCCGCGCAAGCACAAGCGATTGCAGTCGCAATTCTTCGGAAACAGATTGCACCTGAAAATGAAGTTCAGAACGCGCTCGAGCAATTGCAGTCGGACCTTATGGCTTTGGACGCCGAAACCGCGCAAGCTCTGGCACCGTTCGCCGGCATGGCGGTGATCGCCACCCATCCGCGTTATCAGTATTTTGGACGGCGCTACGGGCTTTCCATCTCGGCGCTTGAGTGGGAGGCAGGCGCGTCACCAAGTGCGATGCAGCTGCAGGGGCTGGCGAAGCTTGTTGAAGCGACAGGTGCCAAGACACTGCTCTGGGAAGCCGCTCCCCCGCCGGCAGCATTTGAGGCGACCGCAGCCCTAGGACTATCGAATGTCGTGTTCGAGCCGCTCGCCAAAGAGCCGACTGGACAATCATTCCTGCAAGCCTTCTCAACTGGTGTTCGAATGCTAGCAGCATCAATACCGAACAACGAAGCAACTCAATAGTGGATAAACGCCAACGGGATGATGATGTTGGGCTATGAGGTGCTTCTGTCGAGTTCGACTCAAGCCGAGTCCTAAGGTCCTCTCCAAGCCCAAATAGCCGAGCGCCACATAGCGCACGAATGAAGGGCTTCGCAGCTAACTGCAAAGACAAGCGGGTCAGCGATGTTTTGAGGCTGCATTGGGTGGTATTCGGCGCATTGGCCGTCCGCGCCGTCGCCGATGACGAAACGCTGGTGATGCCGTCCACATGGCTTGGTGTGCCCTTCTATCTCGATAGCCCTGGCGTCCTACGGTCTTCAACGGCTCCGCGATCACGATCGACGTCGTGTTGGCAAACGCCGATATGGACGCCCTCGAAGGTACCAACTTCGATGTTGCCTCTGGCGAGCTCAGTCTGCCGACCTTGGTGGAGTAGCTTCCTTGGTGGCCGCGCCGCTTAGGGCGCCACATGACCTCCGCCCAACGAAGAAGTCTCTCCGGAAGGCACTTCCCGCAATCGTGTGAGATGGCAGAGGCGTAGCCGGGATGCTGATGTCCCATAGCCAAAATTGGTCATGAGCTGTTCGCCGATTTGAGAACAATGCTGCATGTGCATGAGAGGAGGCAGGATCGTGTATCGGACCCAGTTTCTAGACCAAGACGTGCTTTGTCTACATCATAACAGTCAAACTCAGCCTTGCCCTGACAGCCTTGTCAGCGGCCTGCAAACTGTTTGCTCAATCAATGACGTTTGGGCGGTGCTCGCGGACTTTGCGATGGGCTTAGGCATTGAGTTCGTTAGCTACGCAAGCGCCCGAAGCGACGCCAAAGTCGGCACATCCACTTGGCTTTCCAATTTTCCTGATTGGTGGACAAAGTTGTACTATGCTGACGAAACGCTCGGCGAAGATGCTATATTTATCGGTGATAATCGTGTCGGACCAACGCTGTTTCAAACTGATGTCAGCAACAGCTATTTGAAACTGAACGCCAAAGTGGCCGAACGATTGGTGTCTATGGGCGAATTCGGTCTTCGAAGTGGCTTTGTGTGTCCGACGGAGCCTGAAAACAGCATCACCGCCGCCGGCTGGTGTTTTGGATCTTCCCTGGGGCAGACCGATTTTATCAGGCTTTATGCCAATCATGGCGCCACATTGCGGCTGGCATCATTGTGCGCTCATCAGCAAATTGAGGCCTTTAAACGCTCCTCTGAAAGCCGACAAACCGCAAATTGCATATTGAGCGATCGGGAGCAGGAGTGTCTCCTCCACTTGGCTTCCGGATATCGGTCAAGCGGCATCGCCTACAAGATGGGCATCACCCTCTCAACCGTCGAATTTCATCTGCGTCGCATCCGGAAGAAACTTGGCGCTGCCACGCGCGAGGAGGCTGTGGCCAAGGCGGTTGCGCTTGGCCACATCTCGTTTCCAACTCAAGCAGAAAGCTCGCTTCGCCCGCAATGACGGAGCGTTTGCTTTCGAGCAAAACTTCATCAGTTACCGAAGCTGAACTTGATTTCGGCTGTCTCTCCAGTGCCCAAATTGATGTCCTGAGAATGGGACTCACCTGTGTCGACATTGACGAGCGAGACTGTGTATTGGCCCGGGGCATTCAAATAGTGCGCGCCCTGATTGTTCGACCAGCCCGTCGTGCTGGTTGTGCTTCCAAATTGTACACTTTCAATCGTCAGTTCCGTCAGCGTGTCACCCTGTAGACCCTGCGCATCCAAAACAAAACGCGGTGTGTCTTGAATGGCAATCTGCAAGACCTGCCCGGCCGTTTGGGAGCTCGGTAGGGTGTGCTTGCTGAAATGGCTGTAGCCGCCCAACACCAATTTTACACCGAGTTCGCCGTCAATGGCTGGATAGCTGTCGTCGGGGCCGAGAGAGTTGATACGAGATGCGAAGGCCATACCGATGATATTGCCCTTATCATCGAATTGCTCAGACTCGATCACTCCAACTCTCGTGCTGAACCAGTCCACGTCCTTCGAAATATCGATGCGATCAGGGCCAAAAACAGGCACGATTTTTACGCCCTGGGGACCAGTGTCTTCTTCACTGCAAGCCGCAAGCGTTACAGCCAACGAGAACGCAGCCACTGTTCTAAGAACCGTAATCATTGAGAGGTCGCCTCCGCACGCATTCCCTGCAGGAAGACCAGGCACTGCTCGTCATTTGCCAGAACACCGCCACCCAAATACCGACGTGCGGAACGGGCCAGACGCGTGCGGCTTTCATTGACAAGTGTTCGAAGGCGATCGCAAGCGCCGGCTACGAGACCAGGGTCAACAAATGGGATAGCGTCCGGCGGCTTGGGTCCCGCCAGTCTATCGATCCATTCTTGATCGCCGCCAAATACAGTGGCCAAGTCATCGCGGGGCAGATGCTTCGGGCACTTGTTGTAGTAATAGCACTGCCGGATGATGTTGTTCGCATGTTGGGGGTTGTTGCCGTAGATCACCTCAGTCTCGTTCTCATCAAACTGGAGATCTTCAGTCTGTTGTGATGCGTTGGGATCTTCAAAAACCAGGTCTTCAGCTAAAGCGCCTGGGGTGAGGGCGAGCTGGAGCGAAACCAGAGCGCCCAACAGCGCAAGCCCGTGCATGCGTCTCATATTTATCTCCGATTCAAATAGTTGGTGTTGACCCAGCCAACATGAGTGTTGTGGCGGATGCCGCACCAGCTTCCCAAACATGTCTCGCCGATCTCGACATCACAGCTTCCCGCTGGAATCTCAGCGATCACCCCATAAGACGTCGAAGGACCAACACGCACATTGAGCGTGCTGCCGGGGCGTATATTCGTGATGCAGGCGTTACCCGACTTGGTGGCCGAGGCAGGTTGGGGCGCATTTGCAGTCGAGAGCGGCGTGAAAACCAATGTGGCATTGGGGCCGTCATAGACATTGTCCACGATCTGGCACGTGTTCTTGCCCAACACCGGCGCGGCGCCGCTGAGCACAAATCGTGCGCCAGCCTGAAAGTCGCCATAGACGAAATAGTCGATCTCGCCGCACCGGCGTGAGAACATGCGGCTCATGCCTTCGAGATATCCGGCCTTCAACTGGCCTTCAAAAGGCAGTGTTCCCGGCTGTACACCTACGTTTCTGATGCCGCTGCGTGGTTGTGCGTAGAAGATCGAAACGGTCGACCCGTTTTGTTCAACGAGCATGGTGGACCCGTTATGGTTGAAAAACTCCTGCGCTTCGGAGGTACGTAGCGCTGTGGCAATGAGCGCAATAGCGAGAAGAAATCTGGACATGCTCCCTCCTACGGCTTGGCCATTGGATCGAGATATCTCCCCAGCACATAACCAACCTTGGACGTCGGTGCCGGAGTTTGGATTTGGCACCAAGTGCCCGCCAAAAGACGGCGCTTGACGTCCTTGCTGGCGTTCTGGAACTGGACCGGGTCAATGTTCGGGGTGCATTCCAGCACCGCAATTTCGGTCGCAAACACATCAAGGCTGGCAACGGACGCCCCCGACCGATCGGGCGTGGACCTGACAATCAGACGGCCGCCTTCTGGCACACCACGCAGGCGGTAGGCAGGACCGGACACGCCGAAGCCAGGACTGTCCAAGGCATCCACCTCATTGGATGCAACTTGCCGTCCGGTTTGCCCCGGCTGCTTTCGAACCAACGAAATAAGCTTGAAACGTCCGTCGAGCTCCAACGATCCGTGCAGCACATTTGGGTTGGAACCGGTCAGTGAAACGAGCAAACGTCCGTCGGTCACCTCGCCGGAGCTGCGAGAACTGAAGGACACGTCAAAATCATAGGCTTCGCGATTGAGGTTCCGAACGCGCACATCCAGATCAGCGACCGATGTGAAGTAGCCAGCGCTTGGATGCAGTTCGCCGTCTGCACCCGGTGCGTCCGTGCTGACCTCGAAGAAATTGAGGAACCCCAAATTGCGGTTCTGTTGGTCGATGATCGTCCAGTCGGCAAAGATGACGCTGTAGCTCTGGGGCAACGCAGCGGCTGGAAGAACTCCAAGGGTCAGCAGAGTCAAAACTGCTAGAAGACCGTGGCGCAAGGAAAACCCTCTCATCGGATCAAACCCTCGCGCTGCATGTTCGTGTAGATCTGGCTGCACACTCCGAGATCGGCGAGAAGCAAGGTGTCGATGCCGTATTGATTGAGCCACTCAGAGACGCGCCGCATCTCAGGTACGGAACCGCCGGCAACGGTTTTGATGACGGCTTCGTTGGCCAACTCACAGGTGTTGGCGGGTATGCCGGATGCATTTGCGTTCTGACGATTGGCGGGCGCAGATTGTGCATTGGCATTTGAGCCGGGAGCGTCGCCACTGCTCTGGGGCGCAAAATCGGCGGGTGAGCCGGGAATTTCAACGCCGCCTTCGATCATCGTCTTGGGATCTTCGCCTTGCTGAACGGGTTGCCCGGATTGTGCCTGGGCGCTTCCAATAGCCGCCAAAACGGCAAGGCATTGGTCAACATTGGCCCGACCAACATCCACCAAGCCGGCATTCCTCAATGCGTTCCGGAGAGTTGTTTTGCGCGCTTCGTCACTGCCGCGAAGAATGGCAGCCAGCTCCACCCTGAGGTTGCGGCACGCCGGGCTACGGCCGCCCAAGTGGTTAGACGAGTTCTGCGACGGTGTTGTGCTATTGGACTGGTTGGGCGTGCCTTGGCTACCCGAAGCGGCCTGTGTCGAACCAGGGTTCAGCCATTGAGCTTTAGGCCCAAACTCCCGCTCCAGGGTAGCCAGCAAACCCTCTTGTTCGATGGCCTCTACGGCGGACAGGCAGCGGCCATTGGTAACGCGACCTCCAGGCACTACGCCGTTCTCTTTCTTGATGCGCTTGATCCCGTCCAACGCAAAGGTGCTGTTGCTTCTGCGCGCCTGTCTCTCCAGCGCTTCGAGCTCTCCGCAGGGTGTTAACGCGGTCGGCGCTTCACCTGAATTCGCCGCCGGGTCGCGCGACGTCCGGTTGGAGTGTGGCGCCACATTCTGCCAGCTCGCCTGCGGTCCAAACTCTTCCTCCAGGCTGCCAATCACGCCCTCGCGTCGCACCAATTCGAGCGCTGCATGGCATTTTTCGTCGGTGACCGGCGTACCATTGGTCAAGCCTGCGCGCCCGTAGGCGTCCAGCACGATGGTCTCCTTGAGTTCATCGGCAGACGACGTCGCGTACAACAGAACTCGCCCGAGCTCTGCGCAGGCACCTGCGTGCCGAACCGCGCTGTCGCCTGCAGCTTGCTCGCCACCATTGTCAGCTGGTGGCGGCACCTGAGCCGCTGCTGGTTGATTTTGGGCTCTTGAGACCAGTCCTAGCTGCAGCACCATTTCCAGCGTGCCGAAAGGCGCACGTCCTGCGAGCTTCACTGACGCCTCCCGCGCGCCAATTTGGAAGCCTGTGACTGAGATGCTCATGGGTTGCCCGGCCCAGCTCTCCATTTTACCTGTCCAGACACCGTCCGAACGGATGAGCCCGACCTCGTCCGGCGTGAGGGGCGCGATCTTCATGCGGTATGTGTTGTCATCAACCAGAGTGAATTTGACCTCACCGCCAGGGTCGACCGGCGTGTTTTGTTGCACGCCCATCATGTTGAATACCCCGCCGCCGCCGGTCACCGTGTATGTCAGGTCTCCCGACTGAGCGGGCGCTTCGTTTGGCGCAGGCGCACTGCCACTTCCCGCACCGCCACTTCCCCCATTGCTGGACGCTTGTGTGGTCTGCGGCGGTCCTTCATCGAGAAACTGAGTGTCAATCCAGCCGAGCAACGAGCCCGTCCGCGTGAAGCACCATTGTCCTTCACACCGGTCGGTCACAATGACGGAACATTGCCCGACCTTAATCCCGCCCCTCACATTGGAGTTGCTGTCCGGCAGGTCATAGACATTCAGAACGTTATTATTGTCGCTGGATGTGACGCAGGCGGCTAAGGCGGCGCCTGAATTCAACGAGAGTGCAGCGGCTGCAACGATAACGGTCTTCAGTTTGGTCATGGGGCTTTCCTGTTTGTGCGACACGCTCTCATTGAGGAGAAAAAGGCCTTAGCCGGACTTCAAATTGACCAGTGGCGCCGTCGAAATCGCCTTCAACTCCACGCGGTCAACCTCGTACATGGCCTCAGTTTTGAAGCCCTTCATGGAAGCGATAAAACTCCAGGGGATTGACATGATCTTGGCGTTGTAGGCCTGCACGTTGCCGTTGAATAAGCGGCGTGCAGCAGCGATCTGGTCTTCAGTCTCTTCGAGCTGCGATTGGAGTTGGCCGATATTGGTGGTGGCGGTGATTTCAGGATTGTCTTCAGTGTAGCCAACAAAGCTGCTGAGGGCGCTGCTGAGCACTGCTTCCGCCTTGTTCACATCGCTATGACCGCCTGTGGCCAAGGCCTGAAGTGCTTCGGTTCGTGCGGACAGTATTTTGTCTATGACCGAAGCTTCATGGCCCATGGCGGACCGAACCGCTTCAACAAGGTTTGGTATCAGGTCGTGACGTCGCTTGAGTTGCACGGTGATGCCAGACCAGGCTTCGTCCACCTTGAGTTTGGCATTCACCAGACTGTTGTAAAAATAGACGTAGGCCCCAATACAAAGCGCGACGAGCAGAATGATCTCCATGGCGCCCTCCTATTCTGCGTATTTCTTGAAGGAGACCGCCGCCAGAGTGCATTGATCGAGGGTCTGTCGAACCATGCGCTCCAGTTCGTTCTGATCGTGACTGACAAGATTGTGGTAGCCGGCGAAAAAAACAGTGTTCCCGTCCAGGATGATACGCGTGGCATACCGATCTGCCAGGCCGATTAGGGTGTCCTGGAAGGCTGGGGTCAGCAACCGCAGCAAGTCTGCGCTCATATGCTTCGCGATGGGCTTGCCGCCGTCGCTGCTGAGGCGGATGTTGTATTTGGAATTGAACTGAACGCTCTCGGTCTTGATATCGATATCAAGCGGTCCAAGCGGTGTTTTGAACTCCGGAAAGAGCTGGACGCGAACCTGTGTATCGCGCTCCAGCTCATAGCCGACGATGAACATGAGAGTTTTGCCAAAGCTGCGACCGTGTGTGCCCACGGTCTGCGCCTTCGGACCACTGCCAATGCTGGTCGACTGACCGAGCGATAGTCCAATCCAGAGGGGCAGAGAATTATGTCTGCTGGTCCCCCACATTTCGGCTTCCACAACCAGCGGTATCGCGGAAGCGAACCTCAGTGTGAAAAACTCTCCAACCCGAGCCCGGATGTGACTTAAGCGAGCTTCACTCGTGTGCACGCGCAGCGCGAACCCAGCGTCGTCAGCAATGCGCTTGAGCATCTGGAAGGACTTTTTCTGCGTGCCGGTGAGGCTATCGATGAAGAGTATCAGGGCAATGCTCGCGCCGAACGCCCCAAATCCACCAAAGATCAAAAGGTCGCTGTTCTGCAGAATGTGAAAGTGAGAAAGAAGACCGACGCAAAAGCCAATCAGACCCACTGGCAAAAGCAGGACCGATAAATTGCTGAAATAGGAGGAAATAACACTCTGAGTTGACGTGTTGAGCGATAGGTCTTCGCGGACGTATACGTCGCCTTCAAAGGGATCCCAGAACGCTCCCGAAACGCCAGTTGGCCTGAGCGCCGAGTCCGCACTGCGAGCCTTCGACGGATCCGCCTCGTTGGAACCCAACAGACCCACTAGCAAGTTGTAAATGCCATAGCGGGGATGTGCCGAGAACCGTGCCTTGGAAGGTAAGTGAGCACTGAGGGTCATGGCAGTTGAACCTCCAGCTCCATCACATCGGCGAATGGCACCTCAATATCCCGTTCGAGCTTCCGTTTTGTCCCATCAAACAGTTCGACAAACAGTCTGTATGTTCCCGGCATAGCATAGATAGGCTCTGCACTGGCAATGAAGCGGTGCACATCGCCGACCGTGCCGTCCGGGTTTAACGTCCGCAACAGGTAACGGATTTCGCGATTGACTGACCCGTCGCGTTCAACCGGTGTGAGACTGACTTTGCCGTGGGGCAGCAAGAGGCTTGCAGGTATGACATCACCCGCCTTCGCCTCAAACTCGATAGGCGCGAGCTCATCAAACTTTCCACGCGGAGGCACCACGCTCAGTGAATAGGACCCCGGAGGCACATAGAAGTCGACGGCTGCGCCGTTGCCCGTCAATTTTTGCTGTGTGTTCACATCGGTGATCTGCCAGCGAACGGTTTCAATGGCGCGCTGGTCTTGTCCGCCGGCAGACAGGTCCGCGAACGCCTCTATGCGCGCCCCGTTGATTGGAATGAGCTCGCTTTGCTCTTCTTCGCCTCCGGTTTCAATGATCTTTTCGGCATAGCCGTCGAAGGCGTAGGATACGCTGTAACGATATTTTCCGGCGACAAGCTCATGATACAAGCCGCCCTCTCGACCTGCCGGCGCAGGAACGACTGGGCCAGCTCCAGTGGCGTCAAGAGGCCCTTCGAGAGACCATTTCAGCCTGTAGGGAGCGGTCGTATCCAGAGGTGGGCCACCTTCAATCAAGCTGAGGTTGGATGTGATTGCGACCCTCTCTGGCCGCGCCTTCTCAATGGACTCGTCCTGCAAGGCAACGGTTTGCTGAAGTGCACTGGCGAGATCGTCCGAATTGTCGGCAGGAAAATAGGTTCCCCCCGTGTTTTCAGCGAGGCAGGCAACCTGACGGCCTTCATCGCGCGACAGGCCAAAACCAACCACATGTGCGGTGAAATCAATGCCGCTGCGCTCCAGCTCGTTGGCGAGGGCGCAGGGGTCGGCGTCGCATGTTTCAAGACCATCGGTTACCAGCACAACCGTGGCTTTGTCCTCGGTGTAGCGCAGTGCTTCTGCGGCTCGCCTGACGGCTTCTGTGAGAGGCGTTTTGCCCTTCGGATTGAGCCCGCTCACCGCAGTGAGTAAAGCTTGGCGATTCTGACGGAGAGAGCCCGTGGGAACCAATGTCTCAATGTCACTGCAATCGCCCTTGCGACGATGCCCGTAGGCGACGAGACCAACCTCCAAATTGTCGCGCAGACTGTCGAAGAGCGTGGAGAATGTCTCACGCGCAATCGATATTTTAGCTTCGCCATCAATCTGGCCCCACATGGAACCCGAAGCGTCAAAAACGATCATGCTCCGACCGGCCTGCTCTTGGGCCATGGAGGGCGAGCACGCCAGTCCGGCGGCCAAAATCCAGGATTGGAAACGGTAGCGCATGATCTAGAACCCTGTGGTTGCCCACAAATTCTAAAGTCTGCGCAATGAGGCCGAAACTGTGGTTTTCGTTAGGTCACCTTTCGGGCGATAGCGACTGTTTTGTTATGCCAGCCACCACTCGTCTCGTATGTGTGTACAGCATGGTTTGACCAGATAAGGGCAAGATCTCGCAATTCATTGCGGGGTTATTTGAGCAGAAAGCTTTCACTTTGTCGGCCAGCATGAAGTCATGCTCTTCAGCATGAATGAACGATGTTTGCACCCTGTCAGATATTGCACGAAGGTCGGCGCTCCAATCAGTGGCCCACAGGTGAACATCCCTGACAATGTCATCGGGGTTCTGAAAGCAATATTCCAGGTTTCTCCGCGTTGTTTCTCTCAATTGAGGATCAGAGTAAGTGGCCAGGTCGATCGGCGAGCCGGAGTAGAAAAAATCCATGATCTTGGCTTCGCCTCTTGTGCCGGATGCAAACAAGCGTGCCGCCAAACGGTACCCCATCATCAAGGCTTTTGGCGCCTTGATTGCAGCGTAAAGGCTGCGCCATGCCACCAGCGATCCGCCCTGAAGACTTTTAAGATTCACGACGGGCGCGCCGGTATTTATGAGCGACAAACTCAGGGCGCGTTCACCCAAGTTTCGTGCGATCCTTGCGGCAAAAATTCCGCCTTCACGGTGCCCTGCTACATGGGCCTTTCGAATTCCGATGATGTTGAGAAGCTGTATGCAGTCTTGCGAAAAGCCTTCCGGTGAATTGCCGTGGGACGCGCGAGACGAGCTCGCAAAGCCTGGCCGATAAGGCGCAATCACTTCCAATCCGGCATCTTGCATCAACCGACGGAACAGAAAGGTCTCCTCCGGCAAGCTTGATGTTGCGATGTACAAAAGCGGCAAGCCGCCAGATTTTCCGTATCGGGCGTACTCCAGTTTGCGCCCATCAATGTCGATGACATGTCGCGTGTAGCCCCCAACCTGACCGGGTTCATTCCCGCCGACCGAGCCTACAGAATCGCGATCATCCTTGGAAACCTGGCCGAGCAGGGTGAGCATCCGGACCAGTTCTACCTGGGTCCCCGCCTGCGACTTCGAAAGAATGGAACGTATTTGATTTCGGACAGTCTCCAGGGATCTTTCTCGCACATCCGCGACCTGGGCAGCGGTGTGGCCGAGCGCCAGAAGTCGAGTGGTTTCGATTTCGGCTTCCGTCAGGTTGAAAGCGGACGATAGCACGTTGCGTAGGTTGTTGGTCCAGATCGCCTCAATGGCCTGCACCAATATCGCTCGACGCGGTTTTGAATTGCGAGCAGAGCCAACCACCGAGACATAAAAGCAATATGACCTTCCATCGTTCCCGTAGGAACGAACCAAGGTCTGGCCATTGCCCTGCACCGTTCCCAATGCCAATTCTCTCAGGCAGGCGACCAGTTCAGTGCCGTAGTGCGCTTCCAACTCATCAAAGCCGATAACCTTCTCTGGCAAGGAGATTGCGGAGGTGCTGTGATTTCGGGCGATGATCCTTTGGCGATCGTCAAATATAAATGAGGGCAGGACTTCGCCATCGATAAGTGTTTGCAATTCCGAATGCGTCTCATCCGCAGCTGCAGACTTGAGTTTCAGCGCACGTGCAAAGTGCTTTTCGGTGTTTGAAAGGCCAACATGGAATTCACCGTCTGCTGAGCCCACCGACCCATCTTCAGGCAGATAGGCGTCATCCCACGCGCTGATGAGTTCATCAAAACCATCCGTGCCAACAATGGCTGCATAAGCAGCATCAATTACACGAAGCTCTGCAGCAATGTTCTTTTTTGGTTTGCTTTCCAAATTGGGGTTCCGATATCGCCAATCGATCTATCGTCTCGGTATCGACAATCTGTTTCGGCATGTCCCACCGAATGAATGCGATACTAAAATCGATAATATCAATGCGCAAAGTCAGTGATCTATCAAACCAACTTGCAAGACTCGCCGGGTGCTCAGGCTCGAAGTCTGCCTTGAGCCGATAGCATGGTGAGCTCATTGCTGAACGTCTGGCGTCAAAGAAAGTTGTGGCAACATTCTATTTTTCCGGATGAATCTGACACGAGCAACCATCATCGAAGTCCCCTCCTGATTGAGCGTAACCCGAACCCCAAGGTACTCTCATCCATTGAGAGAAGCCGTTGGTTTGTTTCTGGCCTTAGAGTGAAGAGGATAGAACTCGTGCCCTGCAAACTGCCTAACTGCGTGTCGGATTTTATCTGAACTCAGTTACGCACGCAGTGCTCGCAATTATCCTGATAAAGCAAGCTCAACGGATTCTCGGGCTAAAACCAGCTACGCAGCTGTAGAACTAGGCGGCGTGCTTACCGCATTCTGCCATGGGCCTCATCCCGGGCTTTTGGTGGTTGGTGATTCTTGGATTTCCTGCTCACCCTTCCGGGATGAACAATTCATTCCGGATTGGCAAAATAAGCCGAAAAATCATTAGTCAACTGCTGAGTGAAAATATTCGTTCAATAAGCACAGGTTAGGAGCAGATCTGTTCCATCGATGAGATTGCTTGTAATGAACCTCTTAAAGTGAATGGGATCGCGTTATTATTTATAGCAACTGTCAAATTAAATCCGCGCTTCAAATCGGAAACGAACTGCTGTGATGGTTTATTTGCCATAGAGCCTATCAAAACATTGCCATTCGTTTCCATGACCAAAGGATAATGAGCTTGGTCTGTTGCTAAATTGGCAACGGTCCATGCTGGGAGCAAATCAGAGTTCTCAATGCCAAATGAAAATCTATAGGCTCCATTTTGGCATGAGATGGAGAAGCAAGCATCCGATTGGTTGCAGGTGTAGACTTCACTAGGGTTCGTGGCGATAGCTTCCCAAATTGTTGAATGAGCATTCAAGAACCCCGTGTTTGGGAGGCGTTGGGTGTCAGGGGACGTGGTTACTAATGGTGATGGGGCAGGCGGATTAATGATTTCAATGCGATCTGTTTGTTCGGCGTGCGGTGCGCCTCCGTCGCTCGTATCATTAGATCGGCCCAAGATTATGAGCCCCAAAAATAGAACCAACAACAATAGGCCAATTCCGCTCGACTCTCCCCCTCCTGCCTGCCTGCGATGACGGTTGAGATTGCTGCTCTGTTGAGATCTCACTTGTTTCCAAAACATCTCTTCGGATTTTTTGTTCTGCCCTGCGCGGTATGCATTGATGTCGCCGTTGCGGAACATCCCCCCATCGTAACCGTTTCGGAAATCATTGTTGTTTTGGTTCATTGCAAAGTGGCCGTATGTTTTACGATTGCTTCCAAGCTATTCAGTCTTTACCGGAGCTTTATTTCAATATTTTGACCTTCGTGCCTGCCACCCTAGTTTGGGACATTAGTTTTCGGTTTTTCAAATAGTGTTTCGAGGACTGGTGGACGCATGTTCAAGGCATGATGCGTCCTACGTTTCAGTTTCCCTTCACGTCGCGCAGCCAGGCCACCAGCTTTGCGCGCGCTTGGTCATCCATCTGGACGGCGTTTGGCGGAGGCATGGCGTGGCTGATGCCCGCTTGTAGATAGATTTGCTCGGCATTGCGGGCAACATCGTTAGGCGTTTCAAGATGTACGCCTTTGGGTGCCCAACGCATGCTTTCCCAAACCGGCTCGCGCGCGTGACACATGGAGCAATTGCCGATCACGGTTTTGTAGGCTTCGTCGAAATGCTCTGATGAAGCGAACTTCTGCTCATAGGGCGTCAGGGGTCTGGCTTCCACATCCTGCCAAGTCTCACCCGTCCGCACGGTGGATAGCCAGGCGATGCAAATCATCAGCAGCACGGTGACGGCCCATGTCCAGTTGGGGCCGTAGCCCGTGCGGTGCATGGTGTTGAAATAGTGCCTTATGGTCACGCCGGTCAGAAAGATCAGGCTCGCGATGATCCATGCGTATTGTGTGCCGAAGGCCAGCGGATAGTGGTTCGACAGCATCAGGAACACGACGGGCAGTGTCAGGTAGTTATTGTGGGTCGAGCGCAGCTTGGCGATCTTGCCGTATTTTGCGTCCGGCGTGCGTCCCGCCTTCAGGTCCGCTACGACGATGCGCTGGTTGGGCATGATCTGAAAGAACACGTTGCCCGTCATGATGGTGGCGGTGAAAGCTCCCAAATGCAGCAGAGCCGCGCGCCCGGTGAAGATTTCATTGTAGCCCCAGCTCATCGCCACCAGCAGTGCAAATAGCAGCAGCATAAGAACCGTGGGGCTGTCGCCCAGTTTCGACTTGCACAATTGATCGTAGATCAGCCAGCCAACGGTCAAGGAGGCGCCGGAAATGAGGATGCCCTGCCACAGCGACAGATCGGCCTTGGAAGGATCGAGCAGATAGAGTTCGCCCCCGACCCAATAAACGATCATCAGCAGGGCTGCGCCGGAGATCCAAGTCATGTAACTCTGCCATTTGTGCCACGTCAGATGTTCCGGCATCTCTGACGGCGCGACCATGTATTTGACGGTGTGGTAAAAGCCGCCGCCATGGACCTCCCACTCCTCGCCATGGGCGCCGGCGGGCAAAGTGTCCGAAGGCTTCAGCATCAGATCAAGGGCGATGAAATAGAAGCTCGCCCCTATCCATGCCATGGCGGTGATGACATGCAGCCAGCGCACCGAAAAGGCGACCCAGTCCCACATGACGGCAAAATCATACATATAGTGCCTCTCAAAGTTCGATGAACCATAGCTTAGTGATGCACCGATTGCGCTGGTAAAAGCCAAACTGCATCAAAAAAATCGAACACTGCCCTATATCGACAATATCCCAACATTTGTTCGCGCATTGGAACTTGGAAGCATGTCGGCAAGGGTGGAATCTTCAAACTCCCCTGGCTGTCACCTCCGCCGGCATCTCGCAAAGTAAAAGGTATCCGGGCGTTCGTCTCTTCCAACGCGCCACCCACAATCTAGCGCTGATCCAAAAGGGTGGGGCATTCTAGCAGTTGCAAGCGGTAGCCTCGTCATGGTTGCACAGGGTTCGCGACCGGTGCCGGTGTAATTTGGAGAGGCTACTCGCAGCGGCGCGGACAGGATCTAAAGGCTCACTTTTTCATGAATTCGATGGCCAAGCAGGTAGCGCAGGCGATGTGACCACCTTCTACGCAAAAATGGTGGTCTAACTGCCTCGATAGGTCGAGTAGCCGAACGGTGAAAGAAGCAGAGGCACGTGGTAGTGGGTTTGCTCTGACATTCCAAAGCGCAAAGGAATGGTATCGAGAAACTTTGGTTCGTCCAATCTGCTACCAATTTCGTCGAGATAGGCGCCGGCATGGAACACCAGTTCGTAAGTTCCGGTTTGAAATTCGTTCGAGGGCAGAATCTGCTGATCGGTCCGCCCGTCTGAATTGGTCGTCAAGCTGACAAGATGCTCGCGCCCTTCGCTGGTAATGCGGAATAGATCGATCTTCATTCCGGCTGCTGGCAGTCCACGCGCGGTATCAAGGACATGGGTGGTGAGGAAACCGGACATGGCAATCTCCATTGTTGGTTGAAGGCCAAGGTTCGCCCCAAGGCCGTCGCTGGGCAAACCGGCGGGGGCGACACACCTTCAAAAATATCTTGAAAAACACCTCTATTGAATGGAACTAACATCAATCATTGGGGAAGTGAGGGACCGTGAACCGTTATCCACGCAACATGACAGGCTATTCTGGCACACCGCTCCGGGCCAACTGGCCAGGGGGCGCCAAGATCGCCGTGCAGATCGTCCTGAATTACGAGGAGGGCGGCGAGAACTGCGTGCTACATGGCGATCCAGCGTCAGAAGCCTTTCTGTCGGAGATAACCGGTGCCCAGCCATGGGTGGGACAGCGCCACTGGAACATGGAGTCCATCTATGAATACGGT
>JBCBZX010000268.1:0-4201 GCA_039815105.1 Pseudomonadota bacterium | reverse complement strand
CGGAGGCACCTTCATCTGAATGTAGAGTGCGCACATTGTAGTGACCGGTGATCACGGCCGCTTCCAGCCCGCCGGTCAGCCGGATATGCCGGGAGCCGCCCACCAGTCCGCGTCCACCGAACTGAATTTTTCTGCCGAACGTGTCAAATATTGCGTAACCGCGCAACTCGCCAAAGTGATGGGAGAAGTCGGTGTCAACCTCATCGGACCGCGCTTCATCCGACCCATGACCCCAATGGAGATGGTCTTCCTCGGTCAGAAAATGGATTATCCGCTCGGACAGTGTGCTGTGCGCTTCGTCGACTTTACCCGGCAATTGATCAGCAATTGAATCGGTCAGTTCATATGCCAGTTTTTTGGCCTCTGTTCGTTCAGCCAGGCTGACGATTGATGGGCCTGATGCAAGAAGGGCGCCGGTGCAGATCGCAAACAAAGACACGACGGCCATGCCTTTCAGGATGTGTCTTATGAATTTCATGCAAGGACCCATTCGTCTTGAGATGGGGCTTATCATGGGGTGCCTTCATTAAGGCAGCTTGAGGTTTGGACGGCCAGAAATCGCACATGATTGTGGGTGTGATGTCGCATAAAAAAGCCCCGCAAAAGCGGGGCTCCGTTAGGTCCGTAGCGTCAGTAAACTAAGCTGCGTCGGCCTTCACTTGGGCAATCAGCTCGGCCAGCTTCTCTTCAGCTACCTGCGTGTCGACCTGGCAGGTGCCGGCGGCTTGGTGACCGCCGCCGCCATATTTGAGCATCAGCTCACCGACATGGGTTTTGTTGCCACGGTCGAAGATGCTCTTGCCAAAGGCGAACACGGTGTTCTGCTTACCCTTGCCCCACATGACGTGGCACGAAATGTCAGTGTGTGGGAACAGCGCATAAATCATGAAACGGTTGCCCGCATGGATCGTTTCTTCATCGCGCAGATCCAGCACGGCCAGTGGGCCGTGGACGGTGGTACACCGCTTAAGCTGTGCTTCGAAAAGCTGGGCTTGGCTGCGGAACAGTTCCACGCGCTCTGCAACATCCGGCAGTGCTAGAATGTCATCGATATCGCCATGGGTGCGGCAATATTCGATCAGCTCCATCATCAAATGATAGTTGGAGATGCGGAACTCACGAAAGCGGCCAAGGCCGGTGCGGGCGTCCATCAGGAATGACAGCAATTCCCAGCCCTGGGGGTTGAGCACATCTTCGCGGGTGAATTGAGCGGCATCTGCTTTGTCCACCGCCAGCATCATGTCTTCGCCGATTTGAGGAAAACGCGCTGCACCGCCAAAATAGTCATAAACCACACGAGCCGCCGACGGCGCAGTGGAGTCAATGATGTGGTTCACGATGCTGGCGTCCACGCGCTTGGTCTCTGAGTCATGGTGGTCAAAGGCGGCAAACACGCCGGGAACATACGGCAAATTTGTGGTGATGTCGCGCTCGGTCAGTTCGATAATGCCGTCTTGCATATCCTTAGGGTGGGCGAAGTCCACCTCGTTGACGAGGCCCATTTCTTTCAGGATCACTGCGCATACGAGGCCGTCCATGTCTGACCGGGTGACCAGGCGAAATCCACCCTCAGGCTTGTTGGCTTCAATATAGGCGGCGGACATCTCGACTTTGTTCAGCATCTGGCTGGCTCCCCAAAAACGTTTGCCCAGAAACTACGCGGTGTGGGTTGCGTGAGACTTAAGGGCAATTGGTAGCTTGTTGGCAGGGTTAGCCAAACGTATCCGAGCTGACTGAGCCTCCTGTTGGCTAGTGGTCGGCCAGGATCAGCTTGGCCGCTCTGTGACCAATCATCATGGAAGGGGCATTGGTGTTGGCACTGGTGACTTTGGGCATCACCGATGCATCGGCGACGTAGAGCCCGTCGACACCGCGCAGACGAAGCCCTGGGTCGAGGGGGGTATTTTCACTGCCCATGGCGACGGTACCAACGGGATGGTAGGCAGTGCCACAGCTCTGACGAATGTAATCGGCCAAAGCGTCATCGCCGGAGACGCTCGGCCCTGGATGGGCCTCTGGTGCTTGCATGCCTGCAAAATTGGCGCTCGCCAGAATGGCGCGGAGACGCTTGATGCCCGCCACCATGAGATCAAGATCGGCAGTGTCTGTTAGAACACCCAAGTCGATGTTTGGATCGTCGTTAGGATCGGAAGAGTTCAGCTTCAGTCGACCGCGGGACTTTGGCCGGCACACGCACACATCCGCGAAATAGCCCGAGCCCGTGGTGATGGTCCTACCTTTGTAGCCCATCATATAGGGGATGAGATGGGTTTGAATGTCGGGTCGGTTGTCGCCGTCAGCCTCGATTTCTCCCGCGCGAAAGAAGGCGACCGCCTCGACAAAGTTCGAGGTCATGCGGCCCGAGCGGTTCAGCAGCCATTGAAACGGTGAGATGGCCCAGGCCAACGCCTGATCTGCAGTCAAGCCGTAGCCGGATTTGGGGCCAACATGGTGTAAGCCCACACCGGGGTGGTCGTGCAAATTGCGACCCACGCCATCGCATTCCAAGGCCACGTCAATGTCGAGTTCACGCAGAT
Source organism: Pseudomonadota bacterium (assembly GCA_039815105.1). Classification (GTDB taxonomy): domain Bacteria; phylum Pseudomonadota; class Alphaproteobacteria; order Rhizobiales; family Rhizobiaceae; genus JBCBXA01. Next base: position 1,664 of record JBCBZX010000268.1, on the reverse strand, counting down.
GATCTCCGGGGCCAATTCCCGAGCGCAACAAAATGGCGGGTGAGCCGATGCTGCCCGCACTCACCACAATCGCCTTGCGGGCAGAGATTGAGCGCCCGTCGGACAGATGAACCGTTCTCGCCTTGCCGTTTTCCAGTGTAATGCGGTCCGTGTTGGCTCCTTTGAGAACTTCCACGCGGCCCGTTTTCTGTGCGGGCCGCAGGAAGGCATCGGCTGCCGACCATCGACGCCCGTTGCGCATGTTCACATGCACGACGCCTGCACTTTCGCGCTCTGGCGTTGGTGGCGCATGGCCGTTGGAACCCAGGCATGTGCCGAAGGCTTCGGCGAGCCCGTGGGGATGGGGCAGGCGGTCCGGCTGAATGGCAGCTTCGACTTGTTCGAACTCTGCCCAGACTTCATCGCCACCCCAGCCGGGCACGCCCCAGCCGTCAAAATCGTCCTTGCGGCCTCGGAACCACGCCATCGAGTTGATGGAACTGGAGCCGCCCACCATTTTGCCGCGTGCGACGGAGAGGTTTCGCCCGGCCGCTTGAACCTGTGGCGCACTCCGAAACTTCCAGTCACGCCCACTGCCCATGGTGTAGAGCAGGCCGAAGGGGACTTTCACTTGCGGGACGGTGTCGGATGGCCCGGCTTCCAGAACGCAGACTGTGCCCCGGTCGGCCAACGCAAGGCCATGGGCGACGGCGCAACCGGCCGAGCCAGCACCTATGACAATGAAGTCGAATTCCATGCACAAAGGCTGACGCGCCAGACGACGCTTATCAAGAGCGATTTGTCCAAAGATGGAAAATCACACCCGTCGGCCAAAGCTTGGGCGCTCGGTGCCGGGACGTGCAATGTTCGCTCTTGAGGTTCCAGCCGTCGCGGTGAGCGCTGGCGCAGGGCTTGTCAATCCGCCGGGCGCCTTTGCCAAGCGCTCATTGAGGCGCGTCATCATACTGCTTTCCTCATCGTCATTGGGAGCACCCCAGCCGTTAATATCTGGCTTTCGCTGCCTTGGATCCGGCCCGAACCTATTGTCACCATGGGTTCCGCCGGCAATGCCGCAATAATAGGTCATCAAGCCGGTGCCAGCATAGGGCACCAGAAAAGCCAGGAACCACCAAGCCGTCCGGTCCTGATCGTGCAGGCGCTGTCCACAGATGGCGATCTGCATCCATATCCAGACCACCGCCATAATGGCGATGTTGGTGGTCTTTGAGGCGTTCGAATCGTCATCAAAGAAGATGATGAGAAACGCCAGAAGCCCCATCGAGATGCAAGCTATTATAACGCTGTGAAGCCACCAGCTTCGGCGACGCATTCGACCTTGCGTGGAAAAGTAATTCGGCATCGTTCCGTCCCTTTGGACAAAGGTTGAGCGGAAAAGATGAATGGCCGATGACTGAGTTTTGTCATAGCTGCTTGGTGGTCAATGCATGGTTTTTCGATTGCTTAGAATGCAAAAAACCCCGCCGAAGCGGGGTTTTCTTATATGAGCTAAATGCAAGTCTTCCCGATTTGAGATCGCTTACATCATGCCGCCATTTATACCGGCTGCTGCCGGTATGAACTTTGTAGATGATGGGCGTCTTTATGATGTCAGCCTTTGGCTTACATCATGCCGCCATTCATACCGGCTGTTGCCGGTATGAACTTTGTAGATGATGGGCGTCTTT
>JBCBZX010000248.1:0-4541 GCA_039815105.1 Pseudomonadota bacterium | reverse complement strand
GCAGGGACGTTTGAGAAATATCATGGCCCTATTGGCATCATGGCATTCCATAAGCCTCAACCAGGTGGAGCGTGCATTCAGCCGCGGCGACGCCACACCGGTTATTTTCCTGCTTAAGGCAAGCGACCTGAAGGTAGACACATTCGAGAGCATCGAGGCCATGCGCTGCCTGTTCTACGGTCATGACGTATTCGGCATGGATGAGAAGAAAAAGGCCTATACGGATCTGGCCCGCGCCGATGCTCTGAAGACCATAAAGCTGCTTCAGGATCGCCTGGCGACAGAGCAGTCTCAAAGCGTCAACTAAGTTAGACAAAGTCCGAAAAAGTCCGAATTCGTTAACGTCTGAACTGCTATTTTGATTGTGCAGGACGGGACTAACAATGTTTGATAAATTTCAGAAACTGGCACAAAGCGGGGACATAAATTCCCAAGCTGTGATGGCCCTTCAGCTCGCGGATATGTTCGTGAGCTCTTCCGACGGCCCCACCGCCAGCGAGCAGCACAATTTCGATTTCATAATCAAGCATGTCACGCGTAACGTAAGCACCGACATCACGGCCCGTGTTGCGGAACGGGTGGCGCGGACCAACCGGATCGCATCTGACACGGCGACATTTTTGGCCAAACACGAAAACGTGGAAGTGGCCCAACCCGTCCTAAAGCATTCACCGATGCTATCGGATGACACGCTGATCGAGATCGCCAAAACAGGAGCTGAGGGTCACCGGGTGGCCATTGCTGGCCGTCAGGAAGTGACTGAAGTCGTCACCGAAGTCTTGTCAGAAGTTGGGGGCGAACGGACCCTCAACACACTTGCGAACAATATGGGTGCACGGTTCAACTCCAGGGGCCTTGCAAACATGGTGGAACGCGCTGCCCCCGGTTCGGCAGTTCCGCGAAAGCTGGCTGAGCGAGCCAAAGCCGACAGCAAAATGGCTGGCATGGTCAAAAAGTCCCTGAGCCGCGAGTTGCGCAGTCAGTTGGAAGCCCATGGCCTGAACCTTGCCGACACCAGTTTTGACGAGATCGCCCGCGAAACAAAGGCGGAAGTTGACCGTCAGGTGAAAGCCGAACGTCTGAACATGGTCGATGCCATGGTGGCCCGCACAAAGATTGCAAACGGGCAGGCTAACCTCGACCAACTGATCGCGCAGGCCCTGGACAAGAACGCCTTCCTGCTGGCCACGCGCATTTTAAGCATGCAGTCCGACGTGGCTTACAACGCCTTCCTGCAAGCCATGAAAGAGGAGCGGGCGGAACCGCTGGCTATTTTGTGCCGAGCAGAAAGCGTCAAGTTCGAAACATATCAGCGCTTTGAAGTTATGCGCTGCGAGTATTTCGGCCATGATGCAGGCGATCTAAACGAAAAAATTGGTGCTATGCGGCGCGTAACCGAGGAACAAGCTAAGGGCTTCCTGACCAAAATCCGGGAAACACTGGCAGCTTAAACACTGCTCATCTGTTGGGTCGCTTATTCCTAAGCCTGCATTGCCAACCCAACAACTACTTACGCAAAGCAGCCAAGGCCGTAATGTCCAGAGACAGATTCTGGCGGCACCACCACCAAGCCAAGAGAGACTCGACCGTGATGTTAATCATCATCACGACTGCTATCCCCATTAGGCCAGATACAAAGCCACCGATGGCCAGTGCCACCATATAGATCACATGCAGGATGGTGCGGTATGCCAAGAAGAACGCCTCTCCCCCCCCAATCATCAGATAGCCTGTTCCAAGACCAAAAAAGGATTGGATCAAAGCCATCGCAACCATCACGGCGACGAATGCAAAGGAAGCTTCCAGCTCCGAATTGAACAGCTGAAGAATAAAGGGATAGATCAACAACAGCACAAGACCGCCCGAGGTTGCCAACACAAACGTTGCGGCGGAGAACCGGCCGACCAGGCGTTGCGTCCGCTCATGATCGTCGCCGCGCAGCGCGTTGGCAATCATAGGTGCAGCGACCGTCTCGATACTGGTGGCGGGCAGATAGAGCAGCATGATGATGCGCCACACCACATAGAAAACCGCCAGCTCGGTGAAACCCAAAACCAAGCCGACCATGATGGCTTCGGTATGTTGGGCAATCGCATTCATGGCCGTGTTGAGAGCAAAGCTGCGGTTTTCGCCCCTTGGCTGCTCGAAGGGCTCTTGTGCCGGCGAGGCCGTGCGCACAGCAACCCACAATTGCGGCAAAATGCAAATTGCGAGGCACGCCATGACAATCGCGAGCGCTTCATTGGCACGGAGCATATTTCGCAGTTCGGAAAAGGCTGGCAACAACCATATGGCCAGCAAGCATGTGACCGCTAAGGCTCGCCAAGCGTTCTCCCGCGGAATCAATGCAAGCCCGAAGCGCCCTTCGGCACGGTAGCGCGCCTGCCAATATTCTGCCCATTGAAACGCGATTGAACCCAACGCCAGCACCACCAGAGCACCAGCCGAGTAGTGGGGCTGCCACTCGATCCAACCCAGCCAAGGCGCCGCACGCTCCGACAGCCCGAAGATTGCGGCGGACACAACAATCAGCACTGAACCATAAAGCATGTAACGGCTGGCACGTTTCAGCAGCGCTGGGTTCACGCCGGCCTGAGCCGACAAGTCTTCATCGAAATATTTCACCAAAACCACGGTCTGCCCCAGCGTGGCCAGCAGGCCTGCCCCCATTACGACGGAAAGCAAGAACGCGTATTGTCCGTAATCTTCCACCGAGAGCAAGCGAGCCACCACGAGCAGCAAAACGAAACTGAGAATCGTGGACAACCCGCGGCTCAACAGCGTGCCCAGAATAGCGAAAATGCGGAGCTCCGCGAGCGGCCTGCCAAACATGAAATTGTCGCCCATCGAGTAGGATAATCTTAACGCCAATCACGTTTTGCAACGAACGTTCAGACGATTTTCAGTCACTCTAGCCAAAACTGCCGTCAACTTTACTAACGCGGGGAGCAGAGCCGTGATCTATGACGTTGAGAATCTGAATGAGATCGATAGCCAAGGCATCGATGCTGCGTGGAACAAGAGTATCGTTCGCGTCCAGCATGATCTTCACAAAAGTGAGCTTTTCACGCGCGAAGCCCTGATGGAGCTCATCCGCGAAAACCCCGAATGCGTTTTTGAACGCGCTACGATGGACACGGCAAGCGAAGATAAGTCCAGCTGGAAAGACGCGGCACTGGACTCAGATGACCCGGCGGACCTCTTCAAAGCTATTGACGGTGGACAGCTGTGGACAAACCTCGGCGAAGTGGGAACCCGCGACGCCCGGTATCAGAAACTGCTCGACGACATGATGGGCAAACTCGCAGATGCGATGGACGACTTCGATCCGTTCAACTGCCAGATGGGCATCATAATCTCCTCGCCCAATTCACGTGTCTTCTACCATTGCGACGTACCCGGCCAAGCGCTCCTTCAACTGCAGGGCGAAAAGACAATCTGGCTGTATCCCAATGGAGAGCCGTATTTGCGCCAGGACGAACTGGAGCGGGTGGTGCTCGGTCAAACGGCCGAAGAAATCACCTATGATGAGAGCTTTGAAACGGTGGCCACTGAGGTGGCGTTCAAGCCGGGTCAAGGCCTTTTCTGGCCGCTTAACTGGCCACACCGGGTTCAAAACGGCCCCATGGTCAACGTGTCCGCCACCATTGAGTATTCCACCCGCGAAACACGACGCCATTATGCGGTGAACTATGCGAACGGCATGATGAGCCACTTGTTCGGTTACAAGCGCCGGAGCCGGTCAACAAATGGCGCCAATTACTGGGCCAAGGCCGCCGCAAGTTATGGGTTGCGCCACACCGGTTTGGGCGACCGCCTGGCACGCCCACGCAAACGGGCCTGAGTTGACCCGATGTTTACAGCCGCGCTGTTCCACGAGCTTGACGACCCAGCTTTGATTGAAAATTGGGCCTCCCTGTCAAAACGGGGTGTCCTGACCAATTTTCAAACACTCGAATATGTGAAGCCCATGGCTCGCCATCTGGCCGAGTTGAGCGAGGCGCAGCCCTTGTTCGTGGTTGTGTATCAGGAGCCTGAGCAAACGCCGGTCCTAATTCTACCGCTTCAGAAAAAGCGGCACTTCGGTATCGAGCGGTTGGATTTTCTCGACTATTGGGTGGCTGACCATCAACTACCGATTTTTGACCCAACCGCATTTGAGAACGAGCTTGCAGCAGTGAAAGTGCAGCGCGTTGTACTGGATGCGCTTCAGGGCCATGACGTGCTCGCCATTAGGGCAATGCCTAACAGCTGGAACGGCATCCCAAACCCGCTGGCAGGCATCGCCCCAAGCACCAAACCATCCACCGCTTCGTACCGACTGCAGCTGGACGATGACAGTCTTGCCAAGGCGCGAAAGCAAAGTTCGGTCTACAAGCAATGCCGTCGCGCGCAACGCCGCCTTGAGAGCGAACTTGGCATCGAAATGGTCGAAATTCGTCAGACTGACGATATCAACAGCGCGTTCGACGCCATGGCGGTCCAGCGGCAAGCCAAGTTTAGCGGCCTGAGTGGCCGTGACAATTTTGACAATGTGGAAG
>JBCBZX010000199.1:0-5781 GCA_039815105.1 Pseudomonadota bacterium | reverse complement strand
CGTGAGATGCGCGATGGCAGCGTCGATGCGGTGCATGTCACAATCACATACCATGAGACGTTCCGCGAGACCGTTCTGGTGATTGAGCAGTGGAATCGCTGGTTCGAGCTGTATCCTGATTTGATCTTCCAGGGTCGCACCGCAACAGATGTGGAAATGGCGCGCCAAACCGGGCGTACCGCGATTTTCTTTGGCTCACAAAACCCCTCCTGCATGGAAGATGATATCGGCTTGGTTGAAGTGCTGCACACGCTGGGCATGCGCTTCATGCAACTGACCTATAACAACCAGTCGCTGCTGGCGACGGGCTGTTACGAAGAGGACGACACCGGCCTGACACGCATGGGCAAACAGGTGGTTACCGAGATGAATCGTGTCGGCATGGTGGTCGATATGAGCCATTCAGGCGAACGATCCACGATGGAAGCGATCGAGCATTCCACCCGCCCCATCGCCATCACCCACGCAAACCCTGCCAATTGGCATGCGGCGCTGCGCAACAAGTCGGACACCGTGCTCAAGGCGCTTGGCGAGACTGGCGGCATGCTCGGCTTTTCGGTGTACCCCCACCACCTCAATGGTGGGAGCGATTGCACGCTGGACGACTTCTGCGCCATGATCGCCCGCACAGCGGACCTGATGGGCGCGTGCAATATTGGCATCGGCACCGATCTTTGTCAGGATCAGCCGGACTCAATCGTAGACTGGATGCGCACCGGGCGGTGGACTAAAGCCATGGATTATGGCGAGGGAAGTGCCGCCAATCCCGGCTTTCCGCCCATGCCCAGCTGGTTTGCAGACAATCGCGACTTTGGAAACATCAAAGCTGGCCTGGCGGACTTGGGGATGAGTGAAGACGAGATTGCTGGTGTGATGGGCAACAATTGGATGCGCTTCTTTGATAAGAGTTTTGGAAGGGCGGCCTGATGGAAAAGACAGATCATCAGGCTCATGCACGGTTTCGACGCAACCCATCGGAGGTGATGCGCCTCAGCCGCATGGGGTCGGCCCATCCCACGCGCCTGTCCTTTCTGCGAGTGCTGTTGCGCCGGATCCGCGATGAGAAATGGCAGTTCGACAGGCCGGTCTGGGAGGTGGATGCCAATGGTGTTGGACGTGCGGTTTATCGTGCGATCACGCCGGTGCGTACATATTCGCTGGTTGCATTTGCCCATGATCTACCTCCGGAAATGCGAACCGACAGGGTGGTGGCGACGGCGTGGGATGCAACATTTACCCTGGTGGATGGCGACCCGACCGATGGCGATCTCGATCGTTTGAAGGTCAATGTACCACTCCAGGAGGCGGGCCGTATCGCTTCATCAGAACTGTGTTTGAGCCGCGCAAACCGTTCCGTACGCCTGTTCCAGCATGTGGTGGAGCACCTGGCACGGGGGCAACAACCAGACCGCGACCGAGTGGATGCTGTGGGCTATCTGATGCGCACCACGGCGGTTTATGGATCAGGCAAATTCGGTGCCGCAGACCGCGACCAGATCGCCCAGCGACCGGAGCATGCAACACCGTTCCAGGCCGAGATGTTGACCGTTTGGCTCATACGCCAGTTCACCGTGGACATTGTCGAGCATTTGGCCCGTGCCCGTGGCGGAAACAATGCCGTGCCGCTTTCGCAAGACATCAAGCTCAGCCTGGGTGTGGGCAATTCCACCGGGCTGGGTATGGCACCCTTTATCGTGCGCCATCCGAAACTGCTCGACCATTGGATGCAGGCGCGCGAGGAAGCTCTGGCCCGCGTCCGGTCACAACCCACAGCACACAAAGCCGCCATCTCAGGCTTCAAATCTGCCCTGGCCGCGGCCACCACCAATGCGCAACAGTGGAGGTCTGAGCACCCTCTCCAGATCGACAAGCTGGATAAACTTAGGGCGGATCTGTTGCGGCTGACCAATTATGTTCCCAGCTTCGATTGGCAGATCTCTCACCCGTGGGACGCACTTTGGCATTGGGGTCAAGACTTGTCCCTTGAGGGTCAAGAGGCGCTTCTTGCGCTGTTGCTGGAGCCCCATGGGGATATAATCGACGATCTGACAGAACAAATGAGCGCTGACGAGACAGCGTCGTTTCGTATTGATGGATCCGCCAGTGTTGCCACAACACTCGAAAAGCTGGACGCCAATTACCGCTGGGCCTTTGAGACAGATTTCTCCAGCCAGGGCTCCATCGAACGGTTCTGGTATGTATCGGAAGAAAAGTTGGAGCCACGCCTCGGTGAGCGCTCGCACGATGAAGGCGCGGAACTCGAGCAGCCCCTGGGCATTGCAAAATTAGCCGCCAGATTTCGCGAAACCCTGGCTGGCTTTGATCAATCGGCCCCCATCGCAGAACTGCTGCTGGCCCACCCGCAGCATCGCTACATGGCCCGCCGAGCCCAGATTGCAGATCGTTATCCGTTCAGCGAAATACGCGACAATCTGAACGATGAAGCCATGCTTCCCATCGATCTGATGCGCTGCAAGCTGGCGTTCTTTGGTGCCAGCCGGTTCGACCCCCGCTCCGACAAATGGGTGCGCATCAGCCTTTTCCAAGACCAGCCATACCCGTTGGAAAACACCGCTTTCGAACCTGTATGACACCGGTGTTTGCATCCAGCCAATCGGCAAGTGAGATTGAAGCGCTCTGCGCAAAGGCCGCCCGTGGCGCTGGAATGGAATGGGGAGTGGCCGAGGAGGCTGGCCGCGCGGCACAGTGGCTCTACACAATTGGGCTAAACGGCCCTGCCGCTCTGCTCAGGCTCCTTGATCGACACTCGAAGACAGGACAGCTGGCCGTCGCTGGCAAAGATTTACTGGCCGCAGATGGGGGCGACTTGTCACCAATAGATGTTGGCACCGCCCTGTCTGATTTCGCAAACATAGACCAGGGCTCAAAACAGATCTCGCAAGTGCTCGCTCCCCTATTGCTGCTGCCCTTCGTGCACCAGATCGCACGGGCCGAAAACAGGGCTTATGAACTTGAGTGGCGCCAGGGCAAAATGTTCGTCCACCCGAACGGCACATGCAGCGGCATGGTGCGCCAGTTGGAGAACACCCATGCCTGCCGAATTGCAATGAACCCCACTGAAGGCATCAGCTCACCTGCGTTGCAAAGCGCACAGCGGCCATTGCTGGCGGCGGATATGATTGCGCGCCTGAACATGTACGCCATGCGAACCACAGTGCCGGCCACGGCAGCTTCCCGCGCCAATGCTGGTTCCGGCGCAACCGACAATGACTGATGCCGGGCCAACGGCCGACGGCGATCAAGGGGATATCTTCAATGCAAAAGCTCATCACTGAAATAGAAGCGGCCAGTAAAAGTGCCCTATTGGCCCATGGTGCAGGTGAGATGCAGGCCAGCGCGGTGGCGCGCGCCGTGGCCCGGGCGGAGCAGATGGGTAATGTGATCTGCGGTTTGTACTACCTTGAAAGCTATTGCACGCAGCTCATATCTGGCCGCGTCAACGGAACGGTGGAACCGGTCGTGACAACTTCACGATCAGCCAGCATAACCGCTGACGCAAAGTTTGGCTTTGCACAACCGGCTTTTGCAAAAGGCCTCCCCGTAGCCATCGAGGCCGCCAAGCGACATGGCATAGCCTCGCTCGCCGTTGCGCACTCTCACACCTGCACATCCCTGGGGTTCTTCACCGAACAGATTGCCGCCGCGGGGCTTATCGGCATCGGATTCACAAATGCATCCGCAATCGTGGCACCGCCAGGCGGCAAAACCAGAACGCTGGGCACAAACCCCATTGCCTTCACAGTGCCCGGCGACAATGGCCCTGCCATGCACGCTGATTTCTCCACGGCAGCTGTAGCCTTGGGCAAGATCACCATGGCGAAGGCCGCCGGAGAGAGCATTCCACTGGGTTGGGCTGTGGACGCCGATGGACAAGCGACCACCGACCCCAACAAGGCCCTCGAAGGCTCACTTGTAAGTGCCGCCAGCTATAAGGGCTGGGCGCTGGGACTGCTGGTCGAGTTTCTAGCGGCCGGCCTCACGGGGTCGGTGAACTCGCTGGACGTCAAAGGCCTCAAGCTACCCGATGGCCCGCCCCATGATCTGGGCCAGTTCTACATTCTGATCGCGCCCGAGGCCCACGCCGGCACCAATATTTTTGCATCTCGCGTTGAGCGGATAGCGCAAGCCATGGCCAACGATCCCGATGCGCGTATTCCAGGTTCAACGCCGAAAAACCGCGCGGAGGTAAGTGTTGACCCTGCTCTGTGGGAGAAAGTTGAAGCCCTGTCGGCGGGCCAGACGTGAATTGACCAAAATGATCAGCGCGACATTGCTGAAACTCATATATCCACGGGTCATGTTTTTAGGATTGATGCAATGCGCAGCCAAGCAAAAGTAGTAGTGATCGGCGGCGGCATCGCAGGCTGTTCGGTCTTATACCATCTGACCCAGGAGGGTTGGACCGACGTCATGCTGACGGAGCGCGATGAACTGACATCGGGCACGACTTGGCACTCGGCAGCCCAGGTCACCAATTTCGGCATGACGCAGACCATGGTGGGCCTCAAAAGTCATTCGATCCGCCTCTATCAGGAACTCCGGGACGATGCGGACTATCCGGTTGGCTATAATTATGGCGATGGCGGCATTCGCCTGGCCAACACGCAAGCCCAGATGGATGGCTACAGACATTTCGCATCGGTGGCCGCGGGCATGGGTGTCGAGTTCGAAGTTATAGACGCCGACGAATGCGCCCGCCGCCATCCTCTGATCTCAACTGAAAACCTGTTGGGTGGCCTGTGGGACCCGACGGATGGGCACATAGATCCAGCGCAGCTTTGCCAGGCTTTAGCGCGGCGCGCTCGGCTTGCTGGGGCAGAGGTAAATCGCTTCACGCCGGTCACGGGCCTCACCCAACATGCGGACCACAGCTGGACTGTGCACACCGACAAAGGTGACGTGCGAGCGGAAATCGTGGTCAATGCGGGCGGTTATCGGTGCAACGAAGTTGGCGCCATGATGGGCGTCAGCCATCCGGTCGCGTCGATGGAGCATCAGTATTTTCTGACCGAAGACATCCCCGCGATCGCCGAGGCGGGGCATCGAATTCCACTCCTGCGCTGCCCGATCAGCGATTATTACAGCCGCCAGGAAAAGGGCGGCTTGCTGCTTGGCTTTTACGAACAGGATTGCCGCACATGGGGCATGGATGGCATCGACCCGCGCTTCTCCAGCGACCTGTGCCCCGATGATCTGGAGCGGGTGACGGACGTGCTGGAGGGCGCGTTTGCGCGGATGCCAGCGCTCATGGACACCGGAATACGCGAAGTCGTCAACGGCCCCATCACTTACACCATTGATGGCGCGCCTCTGGTTGGCCCCATTCCCGGCAAACGAAATGCGTTTTGCATTATCGGCCTTCGCGCCGGCTTGGGCGAAGGCGGTGGTCATGGCTGGCTGTTGGCCCAGCAGATCGTACACGGCGAGGCTGACTATGAGACTTGGGGTCTGGATCCACGCCGCTTCACAGGCCATGCGACGGTTGAACTGACATCGCTCAAGGCGATTGAGGATTATCAGAACGAATTTCGCTTCCACTTTCCCCATGAGCATCGGCCTGCAGGTCGACCCATGAAAACCACCCCGCTCACGGCGGAGTTAGCGGCTCAAGGTGCGCACTTTGGAGTCGTAAACGGTTGGGAGCGCATAGACTTCATAAAACCAAACCCTGAATTCAGTGAGACCTTGGGTTTCAAATTCAACGAGGTACACCAAATTGTTGCCGATGAGGTGCGGGCCGTCGCCTCAGGCGTTGGCCTG
>JBCBZX010000034.1:0-15895 GCA_039815105.1 Pseudomonadota bacterium | reverse complement strand
TTGTGCGCCTCTTTCAGGCGAGCAGCGGAGTGGCTGACGGGTCGCACGGCACCGGACAGGCTGATTTCGCCAAACACCACATTGTCCACGGGCAAGGGCCGCGCCGTCAAAGAAGAGACAAGCGCCGCCGCCACAGCCAAATCTGCGGCCGGCTCATGGATGCGGTAGCCGCCTGCGACATTCAGATACACATCGTGCTGGCCCAACCGCACACCGCAATGGGCTTCCAGAACGGCCAAAATCATGGACAATCGAGCGCCGTCCCAACCCACAACGGCGCGGCGGGGGGTCCCCAACGAGGATTGCGCCACAAGGGCCTGTATTTCCACCAAGACGGGCCGGGTGCCCTCCATCCCTGCAAACACAGCTGCCCCCGGTGCCTTGGCGTTGCGTTCGCCCAAAAACAATTCCGACGGATTGCGAACTTCCGACAAGCCGCCATCGCCCATAGCGAACACGCCGATTTCATCGGTGGCACCAAACCGGTTCTTGACGCCGCGCAGAATGCGGAACTGATGGCCGCCTTCGCCCTCAAAGTAGAGCACGGCATCCACCATATGCTCTACAACTCGTGGCCCGGCGATCTGACCATCCTTGGTCACGTGACCAACCAGCACCACGGTGGCCCCGGTGTTTTTCGCATGGCGGATCATGGCCTGCGCAGAAGAGCGAACTTGTGTGACGGTGCCGGGGGCGCTTTCCACCGAAGATGTCCAAAGCGTCTGAATGGAATCGATCACCACGAAATCCGCCGGGCCATCCGCCTTTATGGTCGCCAGAATGTCCTCAACATTGGTTTCGGCAGCCAGACCCACGGGGGCCCTCTCAACCCCGAGCCGTTGGGCGCGAAGGCGCACTTGAGCCACGGCCTCTTCGCCCGAAATATAGATCACTTTTTTGCCACGGCTGGCCAACGCCGCGGCGGCCTGCATCAAAATGGTAGATTTGCCGATGCCAGGATCTCCGCCCACGAGAAGGGCCGAGCCGCGCACGAAACCTCCCCCCGTCACACGGTCCAGTTCTTCAATACCTGTTTGGAACCGCGGGGCTTCTTCTATCTCGCCGGAAAGTGGCACCAGTTTCGCCGCTCTGCCCTTGGACAGTGCACTCTTGGGCCCACCGCCAACACCACCGGTTTCCGCAGTCTCTTCAACGATGGTGTTCCACTCACCACAAGCGTCGCACCGGCCGCTCCAGCGTGGATAAACGGCGCCGCAACTCTGGCAAATGTAGGCGGATTTGGATTTCGCCATCAGGCGTCTCCTGCGCTGGCGTGGCCATAGCTGTAGACGGCCCGATGTGAAAGGCTGGTAAGCAGCTCATAGCCTATCGTGCCCGCTGCGCGCGCAGCGTCGTCCAAGGCTAGGTCCGGACCAAATAATTGCACCCAGTTTTCCTCCCGCTCCCCTTCCGGCACTGCGGAGATATCGATAGCTGTCAAATCCATCGAGATGCGGCCCACAACGGGCACGAGATGGCGGCCATAGCGAATTTTCGCGCCGTCCGGTTCAGCGTTGCGTAAGGCCACGCCACTGCCGCTTCCGGCGCGTTGATACCCGTCGGCATAGCCGGTGGCGATGATGGCAATCGTCGCGTTCGCATCGAACCTGTGGCTGGCTCCATAACCGATGCTTTCACCAACCTTGATATGCCGAATGGTCAGTACGCGGGCCAACGCCGTCACAACCGGTTCCATGGGGTTGATGCCCGGTGCTTGGCATTCGCCGCCATACAGAGCAATGCCGGGCCGGGTGAGGTCAAATGCGTATGCGTCACCCAAAAAGTGCGCGCCGGAATTGGCCAGAGACGCCCGCGTTCCCGGCATTGCAGCGGCGATTTGTTGAAACCGCGCCAATTGTATGGGGTTGTGGGCATGATCCGCTTCATCGGCGCAAGCCAAGTGGCTCATCACCAAGGTCGGATTCAGGGCTTGCAGGCTCGCCGCATCTTCCAGGAGGGCGGCATGTTCGCCGATGCTCAGCCCCAATCGGTTCATCCCCGTGTCGATGTGCAAGGCACTGGGTGCATGTTGGCCGCGCCGTCGAAGCCCGTCGACCCAGACGTCGAGATCTTGCACGCTGGAGATCACTGGGGTGAGGGCGCTCTCCAGCAATGTCACGACAATGTCCGAGCCGCCCATAAGCCCACCGAGCACATAAATGTCGGGCTTCTGGCCCAAGGCCCGTCGCAAGCGAATTCCTTCCTCCGGCAATGCGACGAAGAAGCTTTTGCAACCAACCGCTTGCAGGGCCGTGCCCACCTCCTCCAGCCCGCAGCCATAGGCGTTAGCCTTCACCGTCGCTGCCGTTTCGGCGCCGGGCGTCATCTTGTCTAATGCTTGCCAATTTCGCGTCAGGGCGGCGAGATCGACCGTCACCCGCATGCCGGCCAGGCGGGCCGATGCCACCACCACTAGCGGGCGTCCGGGTAATAACCGTCCTGGGCCAAGTCCGAGAAGCGGGTAAACTCGGCTTCAAAGGCAAGACTCACGGTGCCGGTGGGGCCATGGCGCTGCTTGGCGATGATAACATCACCCTTGCCGTGGGCCTTTTCCATCTTGGCCATCCACTCGGCATATTTATCAGCATCACTTTGGTCAGGCTCGAGCTGCTGAACGTAATATTCTTCCCGGAAAACAAACATAACAACGTCTGCATCCTGCTCAATGGAGCCCGATTCGCGAAGGTCCGATAGTTGTGGGCGCTTGTCTTCGCGGCTCTCCACCTGGCGCGAAAGCTGGCTGAGGGCGATGATTGGAACATTCAGTTCTTTGGCCAAAGCTTTGAGGCCTGTGGTGATTTCTGTCACTTCCTGCACGCGGTTGCCTTGGCTCTTGCCCGATCCCTGCATCAGCTGGATGTAGTCCACCACCATCACATCAAGGCCGCGTTGGCGCTTGAGGCGCCGGGCGCGAGCCGCCAGTTGCGCGATGGAGATGCCGCCCGTCTGGTCGATGTAGAATGGTAGCTCGTTCATCTCCCGCGATGCGATGGTCAATTGTTCAAAGTCGCGCTCAGTGATTTCGCCACGGCGAATTTTGGAGGAGGACACGCCCGCTTCCGCCGAAATGATACGCGTGGCTAGCTGCTCGGCGCTCATCTCCAATGAGAAAAAGCCCACAATGCCGCCATTCTCGGCCACTGTTTCGCCGTCAACACCCACTGCGCCGCGGTAAGCCTTGGCAACGTTGAGCGCGACATTGGTGGCCAATGCGGTTTTGCCCATGCCCGGGCGCCCGGCGAGGATGATGAGGTCGGAAGATTGCAGGCCCCCCATCTTGCGGTCGAGACTGGAGATGCCGCTGGATGTCCCCGACAGGCCTCCATCGCGCTGAAAAGCGGCCGCTGCCATGTCGATGGCCGTGTTGATGGCCTCGCCAAAGCCGACAAAGCCTTGGTCAGCGCGGCCGCTCTCCGCCAGCGAGAACAGACGGCGTTCGACATCTTCGATCTGATCATTGGGCTCCAGGTCGACTGGCGCATCATAAGCGATATTGACCATGTCCTCGCCAATGGTGATCAGCGAGCGGCGCGTCGCCAGATCGTAGATGGATTGGCCGTAGTCACCGGCGTTGAGAATGGTGGGCGCTTCCGCGGCCAAGCGGGCGAGGTAGAAGGCCACAGTCATATCGCCGACTTTTTCATCCGCAGGCAAAAAGGTCTTGATGGTGACCGGGTTGGCGATTTTGTTTTGCCGAATCAAATCGGAAACGACTTGGTAGATTTCCCGATGCAGAGGCTCGTAAAAATGATCCGCCATTAGGTAGTCTGAGACCCGGTAGTAGGCCTCATTGTTCACCAATATCGCACCGAGCAAGGCCTGCTCCGCTTCGATATTGTGGGGTGATTGGCGATAAGTGTCTTGTGCGGCGCTCGCGGCTGGCTGCTGATCGTCAGCTGCGATGGTCATAATGTTGGATGCGCCGTCTGCCATCTGTGCTTTGTCCCCTGAATTAGAAGCAACGGTTTTAACCTGTTCGCGGGGAGGGCCAAGGGCGAATAAAACTTTTAATTGTTGACGCTGAAAAAGCGCGATTCTGGGGAAAAGTTATTTCGATTGGTCCACAGCACCTCCGATAATTTTTGAGCCGAACAACAAAAAGGGCGACCCGAAGGCCGCCCCATTTGAAGTCGGTCAAACGGACCGGGTTTAGCCCTTGTCTTCGTCGTCCAAAGTGGCTTCATCGCCCACAGTTTCTTCAACTGCATCACCAGATTCCGCGTCGCCTTCGAGAACTTCGGTGTCGACGCCTTCTTCAAATAGCTCTTCCACGGCAGGCGCCTCTTCGTCCGCACCATCTTCATCGTCGAAATCATCATAGTCGCGGCCCGTCAGATCCTCACAAGCTGCCTGGCGCTCGGCTTCGTCTTCGGAGCGAGCAACATTGACCTGGATGGTTTGAATCACCTCAGGGTGCAGCGTGATGGTAACCGTGTGCAGACCGATGGTCTTGATTGGGTTGGTCAGCTCGATCTGGTTTTTGGCGATGGAGAAGCCGTCTTCGCCAAGGTCGGCTGCGATGTCGCGGGTGGACACAGAGCCGTACAGCTGGCCGGTTTCACCGGCGGAGCGGATCACCACCAATTGCTTGCCGCTGAGATTGTCAGAAACGCCTTGAGCTTCTGCTTTGCGCTCTTCATTGCGGGTTTCAAGTGTTGCGCGTTGCGCTTCAAACTTGGAGCGGTTGGCGTCATTGGCGCGCAGGGCCTTGCCGCTGGGCAGCAAATAGTTGCGGGCATAGCCGTCTTTCACAGTGACTTCGTCACCCATGGCGCCGAGCTTTCCGACGCGTTCGAGAAGAATGACTTGCATTGGTTCAGTCCTTTAGTTTCGATCTGGTGTGTTGAGTTTGCCTGCCGCTCTTGCGCGCAGGCCGTAAAAGGCTTCGGCCAAACCCAGTGCTATGAAGAGGAGCGCGGGAAAGCCAAACAGGATGAGCGGCCCGTAAGCCGCGAAGAGCAGGAGCCCGCGGGCGGGCATGCCCCGGGTAATGGCGTGGATGACCGCGAGGCCAACAAGCATGAAGCCAGTGCCAAACGCGCCAGCCACCACTCCGCCCACAGGCGCAAACGAGCCGCCCAGGATGAACACAATGACGCCCACGGCGAAAACACCGGCATAGAGCGGCACGAGAAAAAGCGTGTTCGGCCAGTTTGGGGCGGGGCGTTTCAAAAAGCCCGATGACCGAGTGATGCGCTCGGCAAGCGTGAAGTTCAGGATCAAGATCGCGACCCACGTGCCGGCAAGGCTGACGGGCATCCAACGCGCGACCGATTTTGCAAAACTCGCCAGCGTCTCTTCGTTGAGGTCGGCAAGTATCTCACCATTTTGCGGGTTAGCCTCATTGGCGGCGATGAAGGTGCGAAAAATCTCTGTCATCAATGCTTCGAAGTCTGCCTGACCGAAGCCGGAGAGCAGGCCAATAATCACAAATGAGAGGCTGAAAACGATAAGGGCGCGGGCGAACGTGTCGCCAACCGGATACCAGGCGATTTGCCCTTCCGGGCCGCCCACTTCTTCAGCTGGGCGCGAGAGGGTGTATAGGTAGGCCGCCACGCATCCGGGAATTGCGATGATCAGTGCTGCGATCCCGCCAACCATTGGGTCCGCCATGAGCGACAGGGTGATGGCGAGGGCAAGGGTCGCGAGCACGCTCGCAAGCGGCAGCCATCCAAGGGCCACGATCAAAATGGGAAGCGGCGAGAAAAGCAGCAACGGCACGGCCAGGCCAGAGCCTTTCGCCGCGCCCAAAAACAGAAGCGCCGACGCGATGCCGCCAAGTGTGCCAACCATGATCGGATTTGAAAACATTTTGCTCCGCTGTCCCATTGTGCCCACTTTGAAGGGTGCACGCCGGTTAGGGGACCATTCCCCAACTTGATCGTGTGCCGTTACCAGCCCGATCCGTTTCAGACCACCGGAGCCAAGGCCCCGGCAGCAGATTTGGTAATCTCAGGTCTTACTTGACCACATATGGCAGCAGGCCGAGGAAACGTGCGCGCTTGATGGCAGTCGCCAGTTCGCGCTGCTTTTTCATGGAAACAGCTGTGATACGGGAAGGGACGATTTTGCCACGCTCAGAAATGTAGCGCTGCAAAAGGCGCGTGTCTTTGTAATCGATCTTCGGTGCGTTCTGACCGGAGAACGGACAGGTCTTGCGGCGGCGATGGAAAGGCCGGCGCTGTGGAAGTTGTGCGATATCAACCATTATGCTGCTGCTCCTTCTTCACGGCGTGGGCGACGTTCGCCACCACGGTCACCACCGCGTGCACCACGGTCGCCATCACGGCGTGGGCGATCGTCGCGATCACGTTTCTGCATCATCACGGAAGGTTCGTCGGAATGCGCCTCAACCTTCAGGGTCATGAAGCGCAGCACGTCTTCGTTCAGGCGCATCTGACGTTCCATTTCGGCAACGGCGGCTGATGGCGCGTCGATGTCGATGAGAACGTAATGGGCCTTCCGGTTTTTGCGGATGCGGTACTGAAGGGTTTTCAAACCCCACATTTCAACTTTGCCGAAGGAGCCTTCGCCCGCTTCGATCACGCCTTTGAATTGTTCAACAAGCGCTTCGACCTGCGTCGAGGAAATATCCTGACGGCACATCAATACATGTTCATAAAGAGCCATTGGCTGCCTTTCCTGTTCAGTGCCGGCGCGAGCGCGGAGCCTCATCAAAACGTCCCATATCCGCGATGAGCGGAGAAAGGCGCCAGACGATTGTGAGCGGAGACACGGAGAACCGGAACATCTGATATGTTCCCTGCAAAAAGCGCTTCCCGTTCAGCCCCCAGCTTGAGCCGGACAACGTGCTTATACAGTTTTGGCCTTGGGACGCAACCGTTTGCGTTTCCTAAAACAGGGCGACCAACCCTTAGCCAACAAAAAAGCCCCCGAGGAAATCCTCGAGGGCCAATTTATCATTTGATGTGACGCTTACTTCAGCATCACGCCTTCATTCAGATTGATCTGGTAGGCTTTCAGATCAGCATCAGAATCTTCTTCAATGATTGCAAAGCTTTCGCGCTTCAGCTCGATAACTTCACCCTCTTCCATGCCTTCAGTCAGTATCTGAATGGCGATTGTTTCGTCATCGATAACGCTCTGGACCACACCCACCTTAGAGCCGTCTGTTGCGCGTACATCAGACCCGGCCAGCGAACCGCCTGCGGTCTGAAGCGTCACGGAAGCTGCCAAGGCAGATGCTGTCATGCCGAATGTTAGGGCTGTTGCGATAAGGAGGTTTTTCATTTTGGAACCTTTCATTAGAGTTCTCTCTGCGAGCACATGTTTGTGTCTCTGGCTAACCAATGCAGTCTCACGAGTTTGGTTTCATTTTTTGTTAAGTAATTTACCGAAGTTGGCC
This sequence comes from Pseudomonadota bacterium, assembly GCA_039815105.1. GTDB lineage: Bacteria > Pseudomonadota > Alphaproteobacteria > Rhizobiales > Rhizobiaceae > JBCBXA01. Next base: position 8,529 of record JBCBZX010000034.1, on the reverse strand, counting down.
GTGCCTGGTCTGTTTGAAAAGGACATTGCGTGACAGTTTTCAATTTCGGTTCCATCAATCTTGATCTGGTTTATCAGCTTCCGCACTTGCCTCAGCCCGGTGAAACACTGGCGTCCACGGGGCTGGAGCGTGGGTTGGGCGGCAAGGGTGCAAACCAGTCTGTTGCCATAGCAAAAGCGGGCGGACGGGTCGTCCATATTGGCGCTGTGGGTGAAGATGGCACATGGTTGAAGGACCAGATGGCCTCTGCAGGCGTGGGTGTGGACCATATCGCAGTGCTCGATGAGCCCACGGGGCATGCGGTTATATATGTCGATGACGGCGCCGAGAACGTTATCGTGCTGTATGAAGGTGCTAACCGAGCCCTCACCATGCAGATGGCGCAGGCGGCGCTCGACGGATCCAAACATGGCGACTGGCTGCTGGCGCAAAACGAAACCAATCTGGTGCCCGAGGTTGCGGCCTTGGCGAAAAGTAGGGGCCTCAAAATAGCATTCGCCGCTGCCCCGTTTGATCCCGCTGCGGTTGAAGCGGTGCTCGATCATGTTGATCTGATCGCAGTCAATGCAATTGAAGCCGCACAATTGGCGGAGAGCTTGCCACACCAAGCGCAGCGTCTTTCACAAGTTGAAATGTTGGTCACGTTGGGCTCCAAGGGTGCCGAGTTGCGACGGGGTGATGACTTGCAGCGGGTGAGCGCTTTCCCGGTACAGCCCGTCGACACCACCGGCGCGGGCGACACTTTTCTTGGCTTTTATCTGGCGGCGACCGCTGATGGCGACACAACGGCTCAAGCGCTGCAAACTGCCAGCGCAGCTGCCGCCATTCAGGTAACACGGCCCGGCGCGTCATCGGCTATCCCCAGCATTGCGGAAGTGCAGACCTTACTAGACCAAAGCGGAGACGCATCATGACCGTTAAAATGATCATCGACACCGATCCGGGCGTCGATGATGCAATGGCCATTCTCTATGCCGCCGCGGCCCCGGACATTGAGCTTGTCGGGCTCACGACGGTGTTTGGCAATGTCACGACGCCAATGGCCACCCGCAACGCCCTTCGGCTGGTGGAGATGGCCGGGCTCGATATTCCTGTGGCGGAAGGTGCGATGGCACCGCAAGCGCTGCCACCCTTTGAGCCCGCCGACTGGGTTCACGGCAAAGAGGGCTTCGGCAACGTGCCAGCTGCTGAACCTCAAGGCTCGGCAATTGCCGAAAGCGCGGCTGAATTTCTGGTGCGTATGGCCCGGCAGTACAAGGGCGAGCTGGTTGTCTGCCCCATCGGCCCCATGACCAATATTGCTGCTGCTGCCGCGCTTGATCCGCAGTTCACGTCCAACTGCGCCCAGATTGTCACCATGGGTGGGTCCGCCCGGGCCGGCGGCAATATGAATGATTATGCCGAGGCCAACACCTTCCACGACCCCCACGCCGCAGCCGATGCGTGGGCCGCTGGCGGTGACCAGATTATGGTTGGGCTGGATGTCACCTTGCAGATTTTGTGCGACCGGGACGATTTCGCGAGCATAGAGGCCAAGAGCCCGCAATTGGGCGGCTTTCTACGGCAAGCGGCAGATTTCTACATTGATTTCTACCAACGCGAGGCGGGCCTGGCTGGATGTGGCCTGCACGACCCCGCCGCGGTAATCGCCTGCACGCACCCACATCTGTTCACGATGGAGGCCGTACCGCTTGAGGTGGTAACCGATGGTGGTCAGATCGGGCGTACGATCATGCGGCCGGGTTCAGCTGGCTCCGCCGTGCGCGTTTGTGTTGATGTGCAGAGCGACGCTGTGAAGGCGCTATGGTTGTCCACCGTTCAAAAGGCGGACAAAATCCTCCTAAACGGTGCCTAAAAACCCAGTTTTGTGCGGTGCGCTTGCCTTTTTGCCGTCGCCCATGACATGCACAACGACAAGGCGCCACCAACCCGAGAGTTACCGTTCATGACCACAGCATTCACATTTCCTGGCCAGGGCAGTCAGTCTGTCGGGATGGGCCGTGAAATCATCGAGACCTATCCAGCGGCCAAGGCCGTGTTTGATGAGGTGGACAATGCTCTGGACCAGAAACTGTCCGCCGTCATTTTCAATGGTCCAGACGATGCGTTGACTGCAACCGCTAATGCTCAGCCCGCGCTCATGGCGGTCTGCATTGCCACCATGCGCGCGCTGGAAGCTGAAGGCGTTGAGCTGAAATCTGTCGCGTCCTTTGTGGCCGGGCACTCGCTGGGCGAATACTCTGCCCTTGCAGCTGCTGATGCACTGACATTGGCAGACGCCGCCAAGCTGCTGCGCATCCGGGGCAACGCCATGCAAGCGGCGGTGCCCGCAGGTGAAGGCGCCATGGCGGCAATCATCGGTCTTGAATTGGATGTGCTTGAGACGGTTGTGCAAGATTCAGCAACGCTTGGTCCATGCGAAGTTGCCAACGACAATGGCGGTGGCCAGATTGTTATTTCAGGCGCTAAGTCGGCTGTCGAAAAAGCCTGCGAGCTTGCCAAAGATAAGGGGGCGAAGCGCGCGCTTCTTTTACCGGTCAGTGCACCGTTCCACTCTTCGCTGATGCAACCGGCTGCCGAGGCCATGCAGGAGGCGCTGGAAAGCACAGTCATCTATCAACCCAAGGTGCCGCTATTGGCCAATGTCACGGTGGCGCCGCTGACGGAGCCCGCTCACATTCGCCAAAGCCTGGTGGACCAGGTAACCGGTCAGGTGCGTTGGCGCGAGAGCATTGAGTGGTTTGGCGCAAACGGTGTCGACACTCTTCTGGAGGTCGGATCGGGCAAGGTGCTCAGCGGGCTGGCTCGCCGTATCGATCGCAGCTTGACCTCTATGCCCATCAACACGCCCGAAGACGTGCAGGCCGTGGCGGCGAAACTGACCGGTGCGCCGCCGCCTGAGCGGTTGCCTTAAAACATGCCGGCCACATTTGGCCCACCGCGAAATTTATACAAACTGACGAGACATTCATGAGCCTGACCATTGATCTTAGCGGCAAGAAAGCCTTTGTAACCGGCGCATCCGGCGGCCTTGGCGAAGCAATCGCCCGAACCCTGCATCAGGCGGGAGCAACCATTGGTCTTCACGGCACGCGGGTGGAGAAGCTCGAGACCCTGGCAGCAGACCTTGGTGAGCGCGCTCACATTTTTCCGTGCAACCTGTCAGATCGAGATGCCGTGTCCGCGTTGGGCGCGAACGTCGAGGAAGCCATGGAAGGCGTCGATATTCTCGTCAACAATGCGGGCATCACTAGGGACGGCCTGTTCATCCGCATGAAGGATGAAGACTATGACGCCGTGCTGGATGTGAATTTGCGTGCCGCCTTTGTACTCACAAGGGATATTAGCGCGAAGATGATGCGCCGCCGCTTTGGCCGTGTCATCAACATCTCGTCAGTGGTGGGTGTGACCGGCAATCCGGGCCAAGGCAATTACTGTGCTTCGAAAGCCGGTCTGATCGGCATGACCAAGTCATTGGCGGCGGAGGTAGCCAGCCGTGGTATAACGGCCAACTGCATCGCGCCAGGCTTCATCGAAAGTGCCATGACGGATGAATTGAACGACAAACAGAAAGACTCAATTCTTGGCGCAATTCCCGCAAAACGCATGGGAACAGCCCAAGAAGTTGCCGACAGCGCGGCATTTTTGGCCAGCGACATGGCGGGCTACATCACCGGGCAAACCATCCACGTCAATGGCGGTATGGCAATGATTTGATGGAATATATGAATAATTTCAGTGCATTGAGGGAATTTTGATTAGGTTTTTTGGCCGTGATTTTGGGTTGTCGAGTAAAAATCGGCACAGATAGGCTTTCAACACCCAAAGACATTGTTTATCTGACACACCACGTCATCGGCGCCAGCGCCGAGCATTCCGGCCATTTCAGGTCCGGGCAACTTGAAGACAGGGAATACTGGCATGAGCGATACCGCTGACCGCGTTAAAAAAATCGTTGTGGATCACCTCGGTGTGGACGCCGACAAAGTGACAACAGAAGCCTCTTTCATCGACGATCTGGGCGCCGACAGCCTGGACACGGTTGAGCTGGTGATGGCTTTTGAGGAAGAGTTTGGCGTGGAAATTCCAGACGATGCAGCCGAGACCATCATGACGGTCGGCGATGCAGTCAAATTCTTGGAAAAAGCTCAGGCCTAATTCGGCCTATGCAATAGCGACGCGTGGCGGTTTATTTCGCCACCGTCGATGCCATTTGTAGGCGTGCACTATTTTAAAATGGCACCACAAATTGGCATGGTGACTTTCGCATATCGTGTGGCACAGCGCATGCAAGTCTGGTTTGAATTCATCATTTCTGACGGGAGACGCCACGCATGAGACGTGTTGTCATAACCGGGCTTGGCATGGTCAGCCCTCTGGCCAGCGGTGCCGAAGAAACATGGAAGCGCATCCTGGATGGAAAGAGCGCGGCCGGACGCATCGAGAACTTTGAAGTTTCGGATATTCCAGCCCAGATTGCGTGCCAAATCCCGCGCGGTGATGGCACCGATGGGACGTTCAATCCCGATGATTGGATGGAGCCCAAAGAGCAGCGCAAGGTTGACGATTTCATCACCTACGCGATTGCAGCGGCGGATATGGCGCTGGATGATGCCGATTGGCATCCGCAGACAAAGGATGATCAGGACGCCACCGGGGTCATGGTCGGCTCCGGCATTGGCGGCCTCGAAGGCATACACGACACCTCACTATTGCTGGCTGAACGGGGCCCCCGGCGCGTCAGCCCGTTCTTCATTCCCGGCCGTTTGATCAACCTGGCGGGTGGCCAAATTTCCATCCGCCATGGCTTGCGTGGGCCCAACCATGCGGTCGTGACGGCCTGCTCCACTGGCACCCACGCCATTGGCGACGCCAGCAGGTTGATCATGTTTGGTGATGCCGATGTGATGGTGGCCGGCGGCGCCGAAAGCCCCGTATGCCGTATTTCCATGGCAGGATTTGCCGCCTGTAAGGCGCTGTCCACCAGCTTCAATGATGACCCAAAGGCCGCCTCACGCCCGTACGATAAAGACCGAGACGGGTTTGTGATGGGCGAAGGTGCCGGCATTGTGGTTCTGGAAGAGTTGGATCATGCAAAGGCGCGGGGCGCGAAAATATATGCGGAAGTCGTTGGCTACGGTCTTTCCGGAGATGCCTATCACATCACCGCACCGTCCGAAGATGGTGATGGCGCTTTCCGTTGTATGAGTTCGGCGCTCAAGAATGCAGGGCTCAAGCCGTCGGACATTGATTACATAAACGCCCATGGCACATCCACCATGGCCGACACCATCGAACTGGGCGCGGTGGAACGCTTGGTGGGTGAGGCGGCCTCTGCCATTTCCATGTCGTCAACCAAATCGGCCATTGGTCATCTGCTGGGCGCAGCGGGTGCTGTGGAGGCCATTTTCTCCACCCTGGCTCTGCGCGATCAGATTGCGCCACCCACGCTCAATCTCGACAATCCGTCGGCCGAAACTGCCGTGGACTTGGTGCCTCACAAGGCGCGCGAGCGGCAGATTGATGTCGCGCTTTCAAATTCGTTCGGCTTTGGTGGCACCAATGCATCACTGGTTCTACGCCGCTTTCAAGACGCGTAGAATGAGGATTGGTGATCAGGCTCTGCCTTTCGCCACATTGCCGTTTCATCAAGTCAACTGCGCTGCCTTGGCGCCACGTCGAACTCCAGCATCCGGACACCAAATATGAGCCTTGACGAGATTGAACCTGAACGGCCACAGCGATCAAAGGCGGCTCGCAATGGGTTTGTTTTCCTGTTCAACTTGGCGATTTCCGGCTTTTTCCTTTTGGCTTTGATGGCTGGTGTGGCGCTGTATTTCGGCAAGCAGACCTTTGAGGCACCCGGGCCGCTTGCTGAGGAGCAGACCCTGCTGATCAACCGTGGAGAAGGCGTCTCGACCATCGCGGCCAAGCTGGAGCGTGCCGGCGTTATCGAAGATGATTTTGTCTTCCGGGCCGGCATTCGAGCCTACCGCAATGACGTAGAGCTTAAGGCCGGAGAGTACAAGTTTGAGCCCGGCGACTCCATGAAGTCTGTGATGGATCGCCTGGTGGCAGGCCGTTCAATCCAATATCTGGTGACCATTCCGGAGGGCTTTACAACGGCCAGGGCCTACGCCCGTGTGGCGGCCAATGAAACTCTAACGGGCGACATGCCGCTTTTGGTGGATGAGGGCGCTTTGCTACCGGATACATATTCGTTCCAGCGCGGCGAGAGCCGAGCGGACGTGATCAACCGCATGGTGGCTGCCCGCGACAAGGTCGTTGCGGAAATCTGGGAAAACCGCCAACCCGATTTGCCCATCTCAACTCCTGAAGAGATGGTGACCCTGGCCTCCATCGTTCAAATGGAAGCCGGCGGCTCAGAGTTTCGGGAAGTTGCCGGTGTATTCGTAAACCGTCTGAACAAAGGGATGCGGCTGGAGTCCGATCCCACCATTCTGTACGGCATTTATGGCGGAGAGGGAAAACCGCGGGTCAACGGGCGGGTGCAGGGCATCACCCAGACTGAAAAAGCGAACCGGCATGCCTATAATACTTACTTCATCGAAGGCCTGCCGCCGGGGCCGATCACCAATCCAGGCCGCGAGTCGTTGGAGGCCGTCGCCAATCCAGCCCAAACCGACGCGTTTTTCTTTGTCGCCGATGGCACTGGGGGGCACGCATTCTCCGTCACTTATGCCGAACATCTGGAAAACGTCGCCAAATGGCGTGAGATAGAGGCCGAAATCGCGGCCAGGCGCGCGGCGGAAGACGCTGAGGCAAACACAGCCGAAAGCGACCAAGCTTCCGACGGCTGATCGCAGCGGCCTTTATTGGAAGAGGGCTTTGGTAAGGGAGGGCAAACATGCAAACCGAATATATCGTCGCCTTCTCTCTCATCTTCTTGATCGACTCACTTTCGCCTGGCCCAGCCGTTGCGACCATCGTTGCAAAATCCGCGGCCATCGGTCTGCGGCGCACCACGCCGTTCTTGCTCGGCCTCGTCTTAGGTGATCTGGCCCTTTTCGCGCTCGCTGTGGGTGGGTTGATCGCGCTGGCTGCCGCGCTGGGTCCACTCTTTGTTATCGTGAAATGGGGCGGGATCGCTTACCTGCTTTGGCTGGCCTACAGAATATGGAACGCACCCCCAAAGCGCGCTGAGACGGTGCAAACCAAAGGTGAGGGGTGGCGATTGTTTGCCGTCGGATCACTCATGCCCTTCGGAAACCCAAAGGCGATCGGCTTCTACATCGCTCTGCTTCCAACGGTGATGGACGTCTCCGCGATCGATGTGACCATGGGTGGAGCATTTGCACTGGTGGTAGTGGTGGTCTGGACGTCCGTTCTGGCAGGATACGGGTATGCAGCTGAAAGGGCGGCGAAGCTGATGACCTCCGATAAAGGCCTGCGTTGGTTGAACAAATGTTCGGCGCTTACTCTGGTGGGTGTGGCTGGGTCTGCCGCCGCCAGACAGTCATAAAAAAAACCCCGCCAAAGCGGGGCTTCTTAAGTCAGCATTGCGCGGCTGATTAGCCAGCGATTTCGGTCTCAGAGAACCAGTATGCAATCTCTTCGGCAGCAGTTTCTGGCGCATCGGAGCCGTGTACGGAATTTTCGCCAATGCTCTCGGCAAATTCAGCGCGGATGGTGCCGGCTTCAGCTTCGGCCGGGTTGGTGGCGCCCATGACTTCACGGTTTTTCAGAACTGCGTTTTCGCCTTCCAGAACCTGCACGACAGTGGGTCCGGAGGACATGAATTCGGTCAGTTCGCCAAAGAACGGGCGCTCGCTGTGCACGGCGTAAAAGCCTTCAGCCTGGCGCAGGCTCATGTGCACCCGCTTGGAAGCGATCACGCGCAGGCCAGCGTCTTCAAGCTTTTTGGTGATGGCGCCGGTGAGGTTGCGCTTGGTTGCGTCGGGTTTGATCATGGAGAACGTGCGTTCGACGGCCATGGTGTCTCTTTCTGAATTTTTCGGACCAAATTGGCGGGAGATTTCGCGTTCCCTATAGACGTGCGACCGCTGAGCGGCAAGGCGTTCTATAACGCTTTGACAGCGGGCGGTCGCATGGCTACCCACGCTCAAAATCCCCTGCTTCTCCGAGCTTGCTTTCAAAGGCTATCGCTGTGATCCGACTGACTGACCTGACATTTCTGATCGCGGGCAGGACATTGGTGGAGGATGCCACCGTCGCCATACCATCGGGCCGCAAGGTTGGGCTCGTGGGGCGCAATGGCACCGGCAAGTCCACCCTGTTCCGGGTTATGACAGGCGATATGGCCGTGCAGTCGGGCAGGGTTGAGATGCCCGCAGGTGCCAAGCTGGGCCAGGTGGCGCAGGAGGCACCGGCGACTGACGATGCCCTTATCGATATTGTGCTTGCCGCCGACACCGAGCGTGCAGACCTGCTTAGCCGTTCGGAAACCGAAACCGACCCCAATACCATAGCCGACATTCAAACTCGCCTGATGGACATTGATGCATGGTCTGCGGAAGCCCGAGCTGCGCAAATTCTGGCTGGTCTGGG
>JBCBZX010000266.1:0-4231 GCA_039815105.1 Pseudomonadota bacterium | reverse complement strand
GGGCGATACAGCGGTTCGCCGAACAGCCTTTGCGACGGGCTTTCAATTCCGCTTCGGCGCCGATGGTCAAATTGATTGAGACACTGTTTGACCGCGTCCTTGGGGGGATGAAGGCTAACTCAAAGCTCGCTTGAGGCGGCTGACCGCAAGGTCCAGCGCCTGCAGGTAGCGTGATCTGTCAGCTTTAGAGAACGGAGCAGGCCCGCCCGACACTTCGCCCATGGCCCTAAGGTCATTCATCAATGCTCGGGATGCGACGGCTCCGCCGATGGAGTTTTCGGTAAAAGGTTTGCCGTTGCTGCCGATGACCGTGGCACCCCGCTTTATGCAGCGCTCCGCCAGCAGAATGTCAGCTGTGATCACGACGGAGGCCCCATCGCAATTTTCGGCAATATGGTCATCAGCGGCATCGAACCCGTCAGACACCACCACCAGATCCAGCCAATCTTCCCGCGGCACCCGCATATATTGGTTGGCAACCACGGACACCGGCACGCCGTAGCGCTCCGCGACCTTGTAGGTCTCGTCTTTCACCGGACAAGCGTCGGCGTCTATCCATATGCGAATGCCCGGCATGTGGCTTAAGCCTTCGGCCCGATCATGTCCTCCGGCTTCACGTACCGGTCGAACTCTTCGGCGCTGAGGTAGCCGCCGCCGACGGCTTCCTCTTTGAGCGTTGTGCCATTCTTGTGAGCCGCCTTGGCAATCTTGGTGGCATTATCATAGCCGATGTGGGGGTTCAGAGCCGTCACAAGCATCAGGGAGCGCTCCATCAACTCACGGATGTTGTCCTCATTGGCCTCGATGCCCACGACGCATTTGTCGGTGAAGCTCACAGCTGCGTCGCCCAAAAGCTGAATGGATTGCAGCATCGCATTGCCCATGACCGGGTTGTAAACATTGAGCTCAAAATGCCCCTGGCTGCCGGCGAACTGCATCGTCGTCTGGTTGCCCATGACCTGCGCGCACACCATGGTCATCGCCTCGCACTGGGTCGGATTGACCTTGCCTGGCATGATGGAGGAGCCAGGCTCGTTTTCCGGCAAGCTCAACTCGCCAAGGCCGGAGCGCGGGCCGGAACCCAGGAGGCGAATGTCGTTGGCGATCTTGAACAAGCTGGCGGCCACGGTTGCCATCGCGCCGTGCGCGTAAACATAGGCATCATGGGCGGCTAGGGCTTCAAATTTATTGGGGGCCGTGCGGAAGGGCATGCCGGTGAGGTTGGCCACTTCTGCGGCAAAATCTTCTGCAAAGCCCACTTTGGAGTTAAGGCCTGTGCCGACGGCCGTGCCGCCCTGGGCCAACTCCAAAAGGCCATCTTGCACCTGTTCGACGCGCTCAATGCCTTTCGCGACCTGATGGGCATAGCCGGAAAACTCTTGGCCCAATGTCAGCGGCGTTGCGTCCTGCGTGTGGGTTCGGCCGATCTTGATGATGTCTTTGAAGGCTTCGACTTTGGCTTCCAGGGCCGTGTGTAGATGTTTGAGGCCTGGCAGCAGCACGTCGTTCACCTGCCGCGCCGCCGCAATGTGCATCGCGGTGGGGAATGTGTCGTTGGACGACTGGCCCATATTGACATGATCATTGGGGTGCACGGGTGCCTTGGAGCCGATTTCTCCGCCCAGAATTTCAATGGCGCGGTTCGAGATGACCTCATTTGCGTTCATGTTTGTCTGCGTGCCGGAGCCCGTTTGCCAAACGACCAAGGGAAAGTGCGCATCAAGATCACCAGCTGCAACTTCGCCTGCGGCCTGATCCATTGCTTTTGCCAAATTGTCGTCCAGCTTGCCCATGCGGTTGTTTATGCGGGCGGCGGCCTGCTTGATTGTGCCACGGGCATGGATGAGCGGGCGCGGCTGCATCTCATGGCCAATGGGGAAATTCATCAGCGACCGTGCGGTCTGGGCACCATAATAGGCGCCAGCCGGAATGGGCAGGCTGCCAAAGCTGTCGCTTTCATTGCGGGCTGGAATTTTGCTTGTGTCGGTCACGGGTCGGGCTCCGGCTGTCTGAATGATTTGGCCGCACCATAGTGATGGCGGATGGCCCTGCAAGCACGGCCTTGGTTGAATTGGAAATCCAGCAAGACAAGCAGGGCTGTGCTTGCCCACCGGTGCGAGTGCATGGCAGGTTGGCGGCCAGAGTCGGGGGAGGCCTTCAGATGTATATCGGTATCGATCTCGGCACGTCCGGAGTGAAAGTGGTTTTGGCTGATGACAGCCAGACAATCGTTGCGTCCCATACCGCATCATTGAAGGCCTCATACCCGCAATCCGGTTGGGCGGAACAGAATGCTGACGATTGGATATCAGCCACAGATGCCGCCATGCGAGCGCTGGCGGCGGAGCATCCAGCTTTGATGGGTGGCGTGCGAGGCATCGGGCTTTCAGGTCAGCAGCATGGGGCGACCTTCGTCGCTGAGGATCACAGCGCGTTGCGCCCATGCATGCTGTGGAACGACACGCGCAGCCATGTGCAGGCCACCAAATTGGATGCTAATCCGCTTTTCCGCGAGCGCATTGGCAATATCGTGTTCCCAGGTTTCACTGCCCCCAAGGTGCAGTGGGTGCGTGAAAACGAGCCAGACGTTTTCAACCGCACGACTATGGTGTTGCTCCCCAAAGACTTCCTGCGTCTTTGGCTTACAGGTGAAGCGGTGAGCGACATGTCGGATGCGTCCGGCACAGGCTGGCTGAACGTCGCCAAACGCGACTGGGATGATGAGCTGCTTGTTGAGACGGGGCTGACCAGAAAAAACATGCCCCGGCTGATCGAGGGGTCAGAAGCGTCTGGCGAAGTGCGTGGTGAGCTCGCGTCGAAATGGGGCTTATCAGCAGGCGTCGTGGTGGCCGGTGGTGGTGGCGACAATGCCGCGTCTGCGGTGGGGCAAGGCATTGTTGCTCCTGGTTCGGCCTTTGTGTCTCTGGGCACGTCCGGCGTGTTGTTTGCAGTCAATGACGCTTACAAGCCCAATGCCGCCAGTGCCGTGCACACATTTTGCCATGCGCTGCCGGACACGTGGCACCAGATGGGGGTGATCCTATCGGCTGCGGGGTCCATGGAATGGCTGTCGGGTGTGCTGGGTAAGCCCGCCAGCGAATTGTCGAATATGGCGGGGGCGCTACCAACAACGCCATCCGCAGTGCAATTTCTGCCCTATTTGTCCGGCGAGCGAACACCGCACAATGATGCTTCTATCCGGGGAGCTTTCATCGGCCTGGGGGTCGAGCACGGCCCTGCCGATATGGCCCGTGCGGTGATGGAAGGCGTGGCCTTTGCGTTTCGCGACAATTTGGAAGCATTGCGGCAAGCGGGCACGGAGCTGGACAGTGTAGTGGCCGTGGGCGGCGGTTCGCGCTCAGAAACTTGGCTTCAGATCATGGCCGCAAGCCTGAACCTGCCGGTTAATGTGCCCGCCGATGGCGACTATGGCGGCGCGTTTGGCGCTGCACGCCTCGGACGGCTGGCGGCGACTGGCGAGGAAATTACCTCCATTGCAACTCCTCCGCCCATCGTACGCACCGTCGAGCCGGACGCTGCGATGGCGCAGACTTATGGCAACGCATATGCGCGTTGGAAACCTCTTTACGGCGCCGTCAGTTCGGTGACCGCGCAATCCTAATTTAGAATTACAGGAGTTCTCACATGACCGGTTCTAGCGGTTTCTTTGGCGACATCAGCAAGATAGCATTTGAGGGGGCAGACAGCACCAACCCGCTTGCCTTCCGCCATTACAATCCAAACGAAATGGTCATGGGCAAGCGGATGGAAGACCATCTGCGCTTTGCAGTGTGCTACTGGCACAATTTCGTCTGGCCGGGCGGCGACCCGTTTGGCGGCCCCGATTTCTCGACGCGGAATCGCCGTAGGAGTCGATTGACGGTACTTTTCGGCGGCAAATCAACCTCTACGCCAAGAAAACCCGGAAGAACGATCTATCTCGGCGAACGCCGCTTCGATCGGCGCGGTTGGTGGTGGAACGGATTCTACGGCCGCGGCTGCGTCGTTTGATGGTGTCTCTGGGAAGTCATCGGCCTTGGATCGAGGCGAACTCAGTCGAAAAGGCGAGGCGAGAAACCGACGCAGAATCGCCACGGGAGTCGACTGGTGGTGTTCTTTGGCAGCGAATCAGCCTGCCTCATAGGAAAAGGCAAAAGAACGATCTTTCTCGGTGAACTCCGCTTCGATCGGCGCGGTTGGTGGTGGAACGGATTCTACGGCCGCGGCTGCG
>JBCBZX010000306.1:0-3787 GCA_039815105.1 Pseudomonadota bacterium | reverse complement strand
TGGCGGCCATGCGCGCGCGCAGTTTTTCTACCATCACATCAGGGTGGGGCTTTCGCTACAAACTGCTGGAGGACGGGCGTCGCCAAATCCTGAACTATGTAATGCCGGGTGATTTTATTGGCTTGCAGGGCTCACTGCTGGAAGAAATGGAGCATTCAGTGGAGGCGCTAACAAGCATGCAATTGTGTGTGTTTGAGCGCAACCGCCTCGTCGATCTGTACGGACGGGCTCCCACACTGGGTTATGACATCACGTGGATGGCAGCCCGCGAAGAGCAGATGTTGGATGAGCATCTTTTGAGCATCGGCCGCCGGAGCGCATATGAGCGGGCCGCTTACCTGCTGGCCTATCTTTACGACCGATCAGCAATGGTCGGACTGTTTGCAGAAACTCCAGAGCTGATCTCGCCACTTACGCAGCAACATGTTGCCGACACGCTGGGCCTGTCTTTGGTCCATACCAATAAGACCCTCAAAAAGCTCAGCGCACAACGTGTTGCTGAATGGAAGGAAAGCGGCTTCAGAATTTTGGATATTGCGGGCCTGCGCGATATTGCTGGCTGGGGTGGTCTAGGAGATCAAAAACGCCCCTTCATCTGACGAATGCGCTACACCATGTTCTCGGGTATGAGGATATGTCGCTTGGCGAATTTCCGGGTCTTCTTGAATGGAAACGGTACGGGCCCGACTGCAGAGCCTGTGGCACCTTTATCGCGGCGTTCGATCGCTGTCTCAACCCAATGTCGGGCGGATGTGTGTATGTCTGCGCCCGGCTCCAGCAATGCGCCATCGCTCCCCAGATGGGCCTTCCAAAGTTTCCGGCGCAATTGTGAGACTTCAACAGCATCGTTGAAGGCGATACCGGCCTCAACGTCCCATGCCATTGAGCGACCATTTAAATTGGCCGATGATACAATTGCGTGTTGATCGTCCACGATCAGGACCTTTGAGTGAATGTAAACCATGGATTTTCCAAACAGCGCGTCCCTATCAAACACTTCTGTGCGCTTGACTTCCCCCGTAAGTGCGAAACACAAAAAGCGCTCGGGAAATGCTGCCTTCAATTTGTTCAAGGCCCGCATCTGAAGCCATTCTCCATATCGGTGCACCGGGGATGTGTCGCCCTGATAGGCCACCTCCTCCGGCGCACCGGGTAGCAACACAATCGCCACCAATTGCGGCTTTGCTTGAAGCTCAGCTGCCAAAGCATCGCGGATGGCCGACGAACGGAAAAACTGGTTCTCAATATAAATGTAACAGCTGGCTTGTTTGATCATGTCCAGATGGGCCTGTTCCATCGTCACAACGTCCCGGACAGGACCAAACCGCACTGGGCTTCGACCGTAACTGGATAGTGTGCGCACGATACGCGGCTCTGAAGCCCTGTTGTTCGAGAGGTCTTCGCCCCCATTGACAGCCTTTGACCGGCGTGCGACCGCGAAGTTAAGCACACAGTGTGGACGATCGCTCAAATAGGCGGCCGCATGTGTGTGCCCGCCGGCGCTGACGCGTCGCCACACCTGGTTAAAGTGGGAGGCAAGGTCGGCAGCAGGTTGACCGCATATCTCGGCGCTGACGTCATGCCAGGTTTCGTGTGCTTCAAGTTTATGAGCTGTGTTGTCGAACCTGCGTTCATCAATATCAAGCCCGCCAACAATTGCCCTTTCGCCATCGGCTATCAGGAACTTCTGATGCAGCGTTTGAGTGAAGTTTCTGAGCGCCGGCAAGAACGGCACTTGTGCCTTCAGGCCCGGTGGCAGTGCGCGTCCTGTTGACATAAGTTCACCTCGGATACGCTGCGCTTCACGCCTCGCAAACGGCCACAATGCCGTGCGGACAAGCGCGCCAGTTTGGCCGCCGGGATGAGCCACCAGCAATTCAAGATTGCCAGATTTGTCAGGGGCAAGTGTTGCAACGGCTTCATCAAGCATGGTGATCCGCTCCCATACGCTCGCGTGCAAATGGGGTGCGCCCACGGGGTCGAAATCATTGAGCAGAAGTGAGATCTTCACCCCACGCTGCAGGGCATCCACCAGCACATCTCCCCATTCCTGCAGACCCTGGCTGTGCGACATGGCCGACCGGGTTTTGGTGCGGGGTGAAAAAACGTGCAGGGCAATTTGCAGTTTGTTGCGAGCCTGTAGGCACAATTCTTCCATGGAAGGAAAAGCCTCATCCGCCGTGATGAGGAATTTCGTGTCGTTTTGTATGCTCGCCATGTGCGGGTTTTGACCTATTTGAGTTGCGAGGGTTAAGCCCGGTTTTGTTTGTGCCTCTGACCGCCACATTCAATGGGTTGTCACTGTGTAATTCGAGGCGTCCGTATCGGGCGAAGTTTGTCATATGGAAGTCACCCGCCAAGCCCGCCAGGCACTGGCCATCGAATACACCAACGTGGTCAGCTGGGCGTGGGAAGTGGACACTGGGCGCGTTGATGCCGAACCGGCCTTCCGTGAACTACTCCTGTTGCCGCCAGAAGTTCCCCTGTCTGCGGATATGGTTTTGGCGCGCATCCACCCCGATGATATCCAGCCACTTAATGCTGCCTTAGACGAGACGATCCAAACTCTGGCTCCGTATGACTTTAAGTTCAGAATAGTCGGAGATGAGGGCCAATTGAGGTGGTTACGCGGCCAGGGTCAGGTTCATGAGGCTCATCCAAATGGAACGGCAAAAGTCATCATTGGCGTCAATTATGACATTAGTGAACAGGTGGAGATTTCCGAAAGATTGGAAGCCGTTGTCCAAGAAATGCGGCATCGGATCAAAAACTCCCTGGCGATGGTAAACTCCTTAGCCACCGTAACTGCGCGCGAGTATCAAGATGTTGGGGAGTTCATTCCGCATTTCAGAGGGCGTGTGGAGGCATTGGCCTCAGCGCAGAACATCGATGTGACAAGTCACAGCGAGAGCAAAGTCGACCTTGCACAGGCCATCAGCGGTGCTCTTTCGCCCTTCACTTCAACCAGCCTCTGGCAAGATAGGTTTGATATTAACGTCGAGAAAATAAAGGTAGACCAATCCCTCGGTCAGGCCATTTGTTTGGTCCTGTACGAACTTGGAACCAATGCAGTGAAGTATGGAGCGCTACGCTTCAACGCTGGTGAAATTGCAATCACAAGCTCCGCTCAAAACGGCAGTCTGGCAGTCGAATGGCACGAAACCCATTTGGGCGAGAAAGACCATGTTGCCGCTGAGGGTTCCGGTTTCGGAAACAGGCTTGTGGCCCGTTTGGTGGCGTCCGAAAACGGTGAAATCAACATTTCAAGCACCGCCAACAGCTACACCGTGCGATTGAGCTTCCCAACGTAACGCGTGTCTTTGTGGTTGGACCTCCGTAGTTTCAAAGCGGAACTAAGTAGGGCACCGCCCGTTACCCCCTGACACACGGGAAGAGTTTTGGTTCGTCGGCACCTTTCGTTGCGGCCACTCGTTGCGGCTGGAGGCCTAGAACAATCATCGCGTTTAGCAGTCCAGCATTTCGGACTTTGGCCGTGGCGGCTCTGGTCTTCGCTCTTGTCAGCGCTTTGCGCCTCGCGGAGGCGGTGCTGGTGCCGATCTGCATTGCAATTTTCATTGCGATTTTACTTCATCTGCCTTTGAAGGCGCTGCAAAAGAGAGGCGTACCCCGATTTGCCAGTGTTGGCCTGCTGACTGGCTTTATCATCACCATCACCCTTTTGTTTGGGTTCTACGTTCTGGAGCCAGCTCAAAGGTTGGCCAGTGACTATCCTGCCATGCTGTCAGAATTACGGGGTAAGCTGCAGACTGTTCAGTCATCCTTGTCG
>JBCBZX010000024.1:0-17644 GCA_039815105.1 Pseudomonadota bacterium | reverse complement strand
CTTGGCGAAGTCGTCCATTTCTAAACCTTCGACGACTTCGTATTCGCCGGGGGCGGTGGTCTTGACGGGGAGGCCGGCCCAGACGTCGGGGGGCTTGATCCTTGTAGGCTTTGGTCTGGCGCCCATAGTTCCACTTGCATTCCGGATCGCGGGTAAACTGTCACCTGACGCGCCGGGCGTCGGCGTGGCAGCAGTCTCCACTTTGGGCTACGCTGGCTTCTTGCTGGGCCCCCCGCTTGTAGGACTTGTTGCAGAAGCGAGCACCCTACGGTGGTCGTTAGGAGCGGTCGCATTGCTGCTACTGCTGGTGTCTGTCTTATCGCGTGGACTGCGGGCTGCTTAGCGAATGATCTCGGCAAATGTTCGTAAAAAATTGATTGTTCAAGCGCTACATACCCAAACCAGAGGATCAGGCTTTGCCCTTTAATAAACTCCACGTGCCTCGGCATCTTCCAACCGAAACATGCCATCAGATCAACGATCTACTTCACGACAGTCTGGTAGAATCTTGCGCAGTGAACCCTGAAGATCATTTTTGCATCGTTACCCGCTACGACCCTGCGGATATGATCCTGCATCCCACCTACTTGGGAGAAAGAGATGTTGCGGCAACAATAATAATCGACATCACCTTGTTAGCCGGGCGCTCAGACGAACAGAAAGAAACACTCTATCGCGATGTTAGGCAGCGCTTGAAAGCAATTGGCTTCCCGCCAGAAAATTCGATTATCTACCTCACTGAAAACAACCCCATAGACTGGTCATTCAGTGAAAACGGATCAGTGCAAAGGGTTTTGGGGCTGTAGGGATGTGTGATCGCTATATCGACCACTGCTCCAAGCAAGCGGATGTCCACCAAGGGCTCAAAGCGGAAGTCCGCTAGGCGGACGAGGCGGCCATTGAACAGCGACTCGTCAAAGTGTGCTTTTGGGAAAGCAGTACCAACAGACCCATTCGCTGCCGTTTGCCCCAAACACTTAGGTCCGCGAGCCTTGTGTGCGTTCGGCTAACCAGTCACTCGGCGAAGTTCCGACAACACGGAGAAATTCTCTATTGAAATTCGATTTGGTGTTGAAGCCGGAACTGAGCATGGCATTGGTCACGTTCTCTCCTTTCAACAGAGCTTCTTGAGCCGTTGTGATCCGCGCTTTGTTGATAAAGCGCGAAACATTTTCACCGGTGGCCGAGTTGATCGTCGCTGACAATGATTTTGACGGCACGCCCATTTTGCGTGACAGTCGAGCCAATGTCAGGTCTGGGTCGAGGTATGGCCTTTGTTCTTCCATGAAGGTCTGAATACGGCCCCAGACTTCGGTGTCGGCTACTCTTGAAGTCGCCGTTTCCTCGGGCTGGTCATCGTCAATGGTTTGCAAGTGTGGGGAAAAACAGAGCCCTCCGATGACAAGAAGGTTGCCCACCGAAAATACGCTGATGATCCATGGCCGAAGCTCAACGTAGCCAGCCGCCTGCGATGCGACGATTAGGATATCGCTGAGGGCCGACGTGATGAGGGCAGCTCCGATGACGAGCCAGATCCGTGCGGTCAGGTCACCGCTTGCCAAAAGCGCATCGGGTTGCTCATCGGCGCCGTCCTTTGCAGAGATCACAATGAATGCGCCATAGAGCACGAACAGTCCCGGCAGCAGCAAATCTAAAAACTCTGGATACACGAAGAGAGCGGCAACTGCAGTGAATGGTCCGAGCACGTGCAGACTGTTTGGACGGGATATTTGGTTTCGATAGGCAATCCACGCCGCCGGAGGAATCAAAGAGGCCGTGAGCGGCTGAACGATGCGCATGGGGCCAACGCCATAGTGTTGGCTGAGAGCAATAATCAACGACTGTGCGGCACACAACATAAGGAGCAAAACAACGGGGCTCGCATGTCCGCGCAGCCACCACAGCCGAAGCGCGGCAAAGCCAAGCACACAGGCCACGAACACTGGAATTGGAAAGGTCGGCACGCCGTTTCTCCGCAGAAGTTCGGTCTGGGATAGTCCTAGAATCGGATCATGACGACCTAAAACCGGATTTAGGACGCCGAAAGAGGAACTTGCGTGCAGTGAGGGGTCACCAAATCGTTCCAATTGGAGAAAATGATGAAAACGATACTCTTATCCGCTGCTCTTGCCGTTTGCGCCTCTTACGCCCATGCGGATGTGGCCGGGCTTCAAATCACCGAAGTCTTCATGCCACATCACGAGGCCCCGAGCCGGGTGGCAATCTGGTATCCCGGCACCGCGCAAGAACCGCCGTCGCTTTACGCCAACAACCCCGTGTTCCAGGGCGTCGAAGCTTATCTGGATGCGCCTCTATCGCCAGGCCAGCACCCTGTGGTCTTGTTCAGCCATGGCATGGGTGGGACGGATCGGGCGCAGGCCTGGCTTGCCTCTGCACTCGCGCAACGCGGCGTGATCACTGTGTCCGTCAACCATGCGAACTCTACCTGGGGCGATTTCGATATGTCCGAGGGGGTTGCCCATTGGACCCGTGCCCAGGACATGAGCGCCGCCTTGGACGCTCTGCTCGATATGCCCGATTTTTCCACCCACCTTGACATGTCTCGGGTCATGGCGGCGGGGTTCTCCTATGGCGGCTGGACAGCTTTGTCCCTCGGCGGAGCGACTGGCAATCATGCTGGGATTGTTACGGCGTGCATGACTTACCCAGATATGGAGGCGTGTGGGCTTCTTCTGTCGGAAGAGGTCAATATGCAGGGGCAAAATCCAGTGGTCTGGAACGCGAACTATGCCGATAGCCGCGTGACCCATGTCACCGCGATTGATCCGGGCTTTGTTTGGGGATTGGAGCAATCGGACATTGCCAGCCTTGTACAGGAGACGCTTGTCATAGGGTTTGGCGGTGATAACGACCGAATGCTTGCCACAGACTTTGATCGTAGTGGGCTTTCGGCCCTTCTCGAGGATCGGAGAATTGAGCGATTGGTTCCTGCGTACCACTTCAGCGCCATGCCAGTGTGCACAGAGGCCGGGGAAGCAATCCTTGAGGAGGAAAACGATGATCCGGTGTGCACTGATCCGGCGGGATCGCATCGCGAAGCCATTCACGCCAGTATAATTCGCATGATTGCAGAAGAACTTGGTCTCTGAAAGAAAGCTGCCCGCCGCTCAGTGCGGGCAGCCAACACAGCATCGGTTACTTTGGGTTCAAAGCGGACCTTGAACTATCCTTTGAGCGGGATGGATGAGATGCCGCTTTCGGCGCAGAGCTGCCGTCCGTCGATGGGCTCAAACGACATCGCAAAACGGTCGCCATGTGAATGTTGGTGCCTTTCGTTTCGCTATCGCCAATTGCAGGGGCATTAGTGATAGTTGGCGAAAAACAAAATAAGTCTGGCTTGTTGAAGCTAGGAGGTCATCTCAATTCCCATTCCAATTGGATATCGTGAGACTTTAACGACGCCATCATCCACGCGCCGTGTGGAAGCCACTTGGTCTTTTGTCGCTGATAAACAGGGCCGTGCGATCGTGCTTCCAGATGGCCGATGCGACATCATTGTGCGCAAAAACATCCATCGTTCTGACCCCGCTATTCCTGTCATAACCGGCCCGAGTACCCGAGCTTACACTGTGAACTATGAGAAGGGGGATCAGTGGCACGGCATCCGACTGCGCCCAGAACATGGGGCCGCGCTTTGGCGGCACGGGCTCGTCGATGCAGTTGATAGCGTGTTGCGAGGGCAGGCCGCAAAAGCCTTCCTACCTGCGCTCGCTGCATTGGACGATGAACCCATGTCGGTCCATCAACTGGAAAGAGTGATTCCGACACCGGCTCGGCCGACCGTGGATCACCGGGTGATGTGGGCGATTGACAACCTGCATATGTCAGGGGGGCGCTTAAGGGTTGAACATCTCGCTCAGCGACTTTCGTGTACCGCACGACATCTGAACCGATTGTGTCGCCAGAACATTGGGCTTTCGGCCAAAACCTATGCCCAACTGGTTCAGTTCCATCGCACGCTTAGGCTGATAACGGAAAGTGACATATCACTCGCCGCTGCCGCATTTGAAGGCGGCTACGCAGATCAAGCTCACCTTACGCGGTCCTTTCGGCGGTTTGGAGGTTTCGTGCCAAGCGAAATGCCTTGGGAGCTATCGCTTCCGACTCTCTTTCAAATCCAGGTCTGATTTGTTCAAGACGAGTGACGATGCGCCTTCGTAAAAGGTGCATATGAAACTTGGATACACAATCATCTATGTGGCTGACGTCCCTGCCACCATCAAATTCTACGAAAAAGCTTTTGGAGTTCAGAGGCGCTTCATTCACGACAGCAAACTGTATGGGGAAATGGAAACTGGCGACACAATCCTCGCATTCGCCGACTTGGACGTGTCTGAGATGAATGGTCTGGCAATTGTGCCGAACGACCCGAGAGGGCCGGCGGCCGCCTGGGAAATTTGTTTCGTCACCGAGCAGGTAGGGGAGGCATACGAACGGGCCATTCTAAAGGGCTGCACACCTGTTGCAGCGCCAAGTGAAAAACCATGGGGACAGATCGTGTCTTATGTGCGTGATCTTAACGGCTGCCTGGTTGAAATTGCTTCGCCCGTCAGAGCCGCGACCTAGCATGAAAGCGCTTGATAAAGCTGACATGGTTGATCGCCTTAAACGTCTCGCTCTCGAGTTGGCTCCCGGCGCATGCCTAAAATCGATCTACGGTGGAACAGTAATTGAGCTTGAGACAGGCAATTCCAAAAGCCGCATCGGCGGTTTCTACGTCTATGACGCGCACGTGTCTCTGGAGCTTTCCAAGGGGCACACTTTTCAGGATTCAGAGGGTTTCCTCGAAGGATCTGGCAAATACCGTCGTCATGTGAAGCTCTACGAAGTCGCGGACATTGAAACCAAACGGTGTCGCGAATTCCTGCAGCAAGCCATCTCAGATTGGCGGCTCGCAGATAGGCCACAACAGATTTTGGAGAATGACTGACCAATGGCAAGCGGAACGATTGTCGGCATGTGCATCGCTAACTCAATGTTCTCGAAAATGACCGACGTCGACAGTGTGGTGGCGGTTACAGGCAAGGGCCTTGAAGGAGATCGCTACTCACGCGCACAAGGCAGGTTTAATCGCGACCAAGAGGGCTACAGACAAGTCACACTTATGAATGCGCGCTTTTTTGCAAACACGTCATTCAAGTTCTCCGACAGTCGGCGGAACATCTTTGTCAAAGATGTTGAACTGATGTGGCTCATCGGTCGCGAATTTCAGATCGGCGACGCAATTTTCGAAGGTGTCAGCTACTGTGACCCCTGCAACTTGCCAAGCAAGCGGGCGGGGATCTCAGATAGCTTTATGAAAACCTTCGAAGACTGCGGGGGGTTAATCGCACGAGTTTTGAAAGGTGGACTGTTGAAAGTTGGAGATCCCGTGGTGCCGCCACCCAAGGGCTATTGATAACGTCTTGAGAGCTTGACGCGTCAGGCTGTTACAGGCCTGACACAGGGTCTGGCACATTGGTGTGCAACTTTGGGCTCGATTCTGGCCATGGCTGCAAGATCCATCTGCCGGATGGTTTTTACAGGCACAAGATCGGGTGGGGATACCGGATAAGACGACCTGCAACTGAGAAACACTCTAAGCTGGAAGGCATTCTAAATTGGCGATGACTCATGCCGTCAGCTCGAAATTTCAGTCGGCTATCCTGCTATAAAACAATAGAAAAACCTTGTTTGAAGAATTTTCGGACAGCCTGGCAACTCACGGAGCGGAGCCCGTGGGCACGAAAGCTCATTGCATGAATTAAACTTGACAAAAAAACTCCTGTAATACGCTTTGGCTTCGTTCGGCGTCGTTCGCCGAACGGAAACGCCACAGGAGGGCACCATGAATTTAAGATCGCTTACATTGAGCTTTTGCTCGGCGGTGGCCGCCGCAGCCATTACCCTTTCATCGGTCACGATTGCCGCTGCGGAGACCATTACCGTTACCGACATTGCCGGCCGCACCGTGGAGGTTGAGAAGGACCCGTCCAAGGTTGTCATTGGCGAAGGCCGGATGATCTATTCGATAGCGCTGCTGGACCGTGACAACCCGTTCCAGCGGGTCGTCGGTTGGAAAGACGATATGGTGAAGTTCGACCCGGACGCCTATCGCAAATATGCCGAGGCGTTTCCGCAGGCAGCCGACATTGCAAACTTCGGAAGCCCATATTCCGACGAGTGGAACCTTGAAGCAGTGATCTCGCTGGGCACCGAAGTGGTGCTGATGAACTTGGGCAATCTGCTCAAAGCGCAGGAAAGTGGAATTATCGAGAAACTTGAGGAAGCCGGTGTTGCCACCGTCTTTGTCGACTTCCGGCAGGACCCCACGCAAAACACAATTCCCAGCATTCAGCTGCTCGGGCGCATTTTCGACAAGCGCGATCAAGCTGATGCATTTTCAGATTACTACCAGTCGCAGATGAAACTCATCTACTCACGGGTCAATCAGATCCCAGATGAAGAGCGCCCTGTGGTCTTCATTGAGCGGGCTGCAGGCTACAATCCTTCCAAATGCTGCAGCACCTTTGGGGCGGCGAACCTCGGTCGTCTGGTCGATCTGGCGGGTGGCCGCAACTGGGGCTCTTCCAAGACACCGGGCTTCTCCGCCGCTGTGAGCCTTGAGGCCATTTTCTCTGACGACCCGGAAGTGATCATCGGAACCGGCGCAAACTGGGCTGAGGCCAACCCGGCCACCACGGCGGTTCTGTTCGGCTATGAAGCCGACGACAAAATGGTGCAGGAGCGTCTGGGCGCGCTCGCATCCCGCGATGGTTGGGGTGAGCTTTCAGCGGTGAAGAACGGCCGTTTCCACTCGGTTTATCACCAGTTCTACAACAGCCCGTACCACTTCGTGGCCATGCAGGCATTTGCGAAATGGATGCATCCGGAGCTGTTTGAAGATGTAGACCCGGACGCTACGATGAAGGAGCTCCACGATCGCTTCTTGCCCATCGACTATTCCGGAGTCTTTTGGGGCAGCTTGGAAAGCGCTGGCTGATTGAGCCTGCAGCCTTCCACACTTGGGCCGGGCGCAGGTTCCGCCCGGCCTCCTTCACCTTTCGCATCAATGATTGTGACCCGACATGACCGACTCCATCGCTGCCGTCCCAATGGCGGCTTCTGCGGCCAATTCTGTGGCAGGCCCAACACCCATGGATATGAAGCGCACCTATGCCGGGCAGATCGCCAAGCGTTATCTCGTGATTGCGATCGTCCTTGGGTTGCTTGCCCTCAGCTTCTCCCTCGATGTGGCCACCGGCCCGGGCAATTACAGCCTTTCCACCGTTCTGGACGTGTTTGCCGATCCATTGTCCCACGGCGTGCGGTTGAAGGTGATCGTTTGGGACTACCGCCTGCCGGTAGCCATCACCGCCGTGCTCGTTGGGGCACTTCTGGCGGTGGCTGGCGCTCAGATGCAGACCATTCTCAACAATCCGTTGGCTGAGCCTTTCACATTGGGTGTGTCGGCAGCCGCCAGCTTCGGTGCGTCCTTGGCCATCGTCCTGGGCTTCAGCATTATTCCGGCGGTCGGGCCGCTTCTGGTCACGGTCAATGCCTTCGTCTTTGCACTGCTCACCTGCGGGCTCATCCTGTTTGCCACGCGGCTGAAAGGCGTCGGCTCAGAAACCATGATCCTGTTCGGGATCGCCATTTTCTTCACTTTCTCGGCGCTGCTGGCGCTGATGCAGTACACTGCATCGGAAGATCAGATCGCCCGCATCGTTTTCTGGATGATGGGATCACTCAGCCGGGCCAGCTGGGAGAAGATTGCCTTGGGCTCAGTGCTGCTTGCCATCGCGATACCCTTCAGCCTGTTGCGCACCTGGCCTATGACGGCCCTTCGTATGGGAGAGGCAACGGCGGAAAGCATGGGCGTCGATGTGGGCCGCCTGCGGGTGGAGATGCTGGTGTGCATTTCGCTTCTGGCTGCCACCGCCGTGTCTTTTGTGGGAACGGTGGGCTTCGTCGGACTGGTCGGGCCGCACATTGCGCGCATGTTGGTGGGGGAGGATCAACGGTATTTTGTGCCACTATCAGCCCTTGTGGGGGCGCTTGTACTCTCAATGACATCGCTCATTTCCAAATCCATCACGCCGGGCGTCATCTATCCCATCGGCATCATCACATCCCTCATAGGCGTGCCGGTGTTCATTTCCATCATTCTGAGCACACGCAAGGAGCGCCTGTCATGAGCTTGAGTGTGGAGGGCCTGAGCGCAGGCTATGGCAAAATTGAAGTGTTGCATGATGTGACGGTGAGAGATCTCGCTGGCGGATCGTTTGTCGGCCTGATTGGCCCAAATGCTGCTGGTAAATCCACCTTATTCAAGACTCTGGTCGGGCTCATTAAACCCATGTCTGGTGCCATCCGAATTGGCGATGAAGATGTAACCGAGCTATCCCGAGGCGACCGGGCACGGCGCGTTGCCTACATGCCGCAAGCGTTCGGCTGCAACGCGCTTCTGACGGTGTTTGAAAGCGTTTTGCTGGCCCTTAAGCAAACCACTGGCTGGCGGGTGAAGGCGGACAATCTGGATCGCGTATCCGACACGCTGCGGGCCCTGGGTCTGTCGCACCTGGCCGGTCGCGGCATCTCGGACCTTAGTGGCGGCCAGGCGCAAATGGTTGCGGTGGCGCAGACCATAGTGCGGGCACCGGAGGTGATCCTGTTGGATGAACCAACCAGTGCGCTGGACCTGCACCATCAGCTGTCTATCATGACCTCGATCCGCAATGAGATGGACCGGGAGAAGCCGGTGGTGATGGCCGCGCTGCACGATCTCAATCTGGCAGCCAAATTCTGCGACCGGCTGGTGCTCATCCGTAATGGAGCGGTGCTGGCCGATGGTTTGCCCAAGGACATTCTGGCGCTGCCGGAGATCGGCGAGACCTACCGGGTGGAAACCGATCTAGAACAGACCAGCCGGGGTGCACTGTATGTTGATGCCCGATTGCCAAGCCGGACGGCCGGCCGATCGCTGGCATGAACACCAACCGCGCAAATTTCGATCTGAAGGAGGAGATCAGGTCATATTGGAGCGCCGGGGCTGCGGATTCTGATAAAAGCCACCCATAAGTTGCGGCACGAGCGTTGGATGCCCACGGCCCCCGATCGCGCTTTTGGCGAATGGTTTCGTGTGCTCAAACCTGGTGGTCGTCTCCTCGTCAACTAAAGCAGACTTATCCTGTGCCAGGCCATCTCTGTGGCAGCTGTATCGCTCTTTGGGACTCCAAGATGGCCCACCGCAGCCGCACGAGTGCATGCGAGACACTTCAACAAACGGGCCGCGTTGCGCGGCCCAGGAGCTGTTCCAAATCTGCCGGCCGGCCTATTTGGCAGGCGCGATGACCATGATCATCTGGCGACCCTCAAGCTTGGGCATGGCTTCGACCTTGGTCTTGTCTGCCATGTCGTCGCGCACCCTGTGCAGCAATTGAAGGCCAAGTTCCTGGTGCGCCATTTCGCGGCCACGAAAGCGAAGCGTCACCTTCACCTTGTCGCCCTGATCGATGAACTTGTTCACCGACTTCATCTTCACGCCGTAGTCATGGGTGTCGATGTTTGGGCGCATCTTGATTTCTTTGACCTCCACCGTCTTCTGCTTTTTGCGCGCGTCGGCGGCCTTTTTCTGGGCGAGATATTTATAGCGCCCAAGATCCAGGATCTTGCAGATGGGTGGATTGTTGTTCGGTGAAATTTCCACCAGGTCGAGGCCTGAGGATTCCGCAAGTTCCAGCGCTTCATTTGTGTCTATCACACCGCGGTTTTCACCTTCGGCGTCGATGAGCTGGACTTGGGGGACGCGGATGTCCCGGTTTGCGCGTGGGCCAGAGTTTTGTGTCGGCGGCGCTCTAAATGGTCGGCGAATGGTGATTGCTCCTCGGCAATTTCGGGTAGGGTTCAGTCAGTTTGGGTCGCCCGTTTGGCAACCAATCTGCACTTATGTCCCCCAGACGTGCAAAAGGTCAATATTCATGGGGTAAAATGCAGAGCCAACGGGGTGGTTCCGGCTGGCTACCTGCCTCATATGGTGCTTTGAGAACGCTGTTGCGAGGGTGTTATGAGCGAGCGGGTTGATTTTGAGGTAGAAGTCGATGGCAGTGAGCGCACAATTGCGCGGTTGATCGACCATGGCGATGACCACAAGCCGTGTTTCGTGTGGCTTGGCGGATTTCGGTCTGACATGGAGGGCGGAAAAGCCATTGCTCTGTCCAATTGGTGCCAACAGACGGGCCACGCCTGCGTGCGGTTTGACTATTCGGGTCATGGAAAATCGGGCGGCGCGTTTGCCGATGGGTGTATCTCGGTTTGGCTGGCTGAAACGCTGGCCGTGCTGGCTCAAATTGAAAATGAACGGCTGGTGCTCGTTGGTTCGTCCATGGGCGGCTGGATTGCGCTTCGCGTAGCGCAGGAGCTGCGCAGAGCCGGGCAAGCCGAACGGTTGCACGCTATGGTGCTGGTGGCCCCGGCCCCGGATTTCGCGACAGAACTCATGGAGCCCAAATTCACCCAAGAGCAACGAGATCTGATGGCAACCCAAGGGTGGTTTACCGAAATGACGCCCTATGGCCCGGACCCGGTGCTCTACACATCCAAGCTGATTGAAGATGGTCGCACCCAGCGTGTTCTGGATCAGGAACTGGCATTGGGATGCCCGGTGGCGATTTTGCAGGGCATGGAGGACCCGGACGTGCCGTGGGAACATGCCATGCGGCTGGTGCATCACCTGTCGCAGGATGATGTATCGATCACGTTGATTAAAGATGGTGACCACAGATTGTCACGAGAAGCTGATATCGCGGTTCTGCTGCGCTTGTGCGAAGATGCGGCACAGCAACGCTAGGAAGCCGGTCGCTCATCATGTTCAACAAATTGCGCCAATCCATTGCCGACGCCATCGTCGGAGTGTTGAACCGCGAGACGGTTGGATACCGGCCATTCACGCCATCCGACAAGCAAACTCTGCTTCGCACCCTGCAACCGGGGGATATTCTGCTGGTGGAAGGCAATCAGAAGGTCTCGGCAGGCATAAAATATCTCACCCAAAGCACTTGGTCCCACGCCGCCATTTATGTGGGCGATGCGCTGGAAGACCGGCCGTGCGAGGAGCTGCATTGCGATCCTGAGGCTGAAAATGCCAACTCGGCCGACCGGAGCCACAGGCTGGTGGAGATGCTGCTGCGCCCGGGCTGCATATCGGTGCCGCTGGCGAAATATGAGAACTTCAACACCCGCATCTGCCGACCGGTAAATTTGACGCCCGATGACCGTGATGCGGTGGTGGAGTTTGCCATTGCGCGGCTGGGTTTGAAATATGATATGCGCAACATCTTTGATCTGGCGCGCTACCTCATACCTCGACCACCGGTGCCCACGCGCTTTCGACGCAAGATGCTGGCGTTCGGCTCAGGTGACCCCACCAAGGCCATCTGCTCAACCTTGATCGCCCAGGCATTCCAGTCGATCCAATACCCGATTCTGCCAAATGTTGTAGACACTGGCGCTGCTGCGTCCGCGACCTCGCTGTACAGCCGCGACATGATATTGCACATACGCCATCACTCGCTGTTCACACCACGGGATTTCGATGTTTCGCCGTTCTTTGAGATCGTCAAGCCGACCATCGAATCCGGTTTCGACTATAAGCGCGTCAATTGGGCACCGGGGCCCGACGGCGTGGATGTGCCTTAGAATATTTTAGGCGCTACAAGACTGTCAGCTTAACCAACATCCATATGGCCATTGCAACCATAAGCACGTTCTCGGTGAGCGATAGAAACCCCAGTGGAACATTGCTGTTTCCGCCCACACAGGCGCATTTGAGGTCGCGTTTGTCCAGGTAGACCGCCTTGAAAACCGAGATCCCGTTGACCCCGGCGACAAACAGAGCCGCCGGTGCTGCGGCCCATGTCAGCGCGCCGGCAATCATCAAAACGCCCGCAGCGGTTTCCACAAATGGATACACATAGGCGTAGCGCGTGTCTCGCATGGCCAGCATGTCATACGTTATGAACATGGTTCGAAAGGCTTCCAGATCCCGCAACTTCTGAACGCCCAGAACCACCATGAGTGTCGCGACGAACATCTCTGCGGTGGTGAGAAAACTCAGAGCTGAGTCCAGTTTCCAATCGATGGCGAGAGCTGTGAGAAAGCTGATGGCGAAGACCCACAATACCGGGGTGTATGACTTCTCATTCGGGTCCCGGCGCTCAATGCCAAAATGGTCCTGCAGATCGGTGAACCCACCAATGCGCTGGCCGTCGATGAAGATTTGCGGCGTTGTTTTGACGCCGTGTTCGCCCTTGAAGGCATCCGTCGCCTGCCGGGTTGTGAGCTGCCGGTCATCAATATTGTAGCCCCGGCTCTTGAGCAGGTCACGCGCCTTCAAGCCAGATGGGCACACATGCTGGTCCGTGACCATGCGAAACAAGACCGCCGTCTTGCCGCTGGCGGCGAACCTTGGGTCGGTGTTCTTGGCGGTTTGCAGCATCTGGGGCCCTGACATCACTTGTATTTACCAGCTATGAAGCCGAGATAAGGCTTCCAGCTACTGGAAGCTCAAGCGGAATCAGAGGCGATTCAATGAATATTCAGAATGCGAGCCAGGCAACGGGTCTGCCGCCCAAGACGATCCGCTATTATGAGGAGATCGGCCTTATTGCCCCGAGCCGGACGGAGAACGGGTACCGCCATTTTGGCGACGCTGATTTGAACGCTCTTCGCTTCCTGGCCTCTGCCCGCGGGCTTGGCTTCAAGCTCGAGCAATGCCGGCAGTTGCTCGCCCTGCAAACCGACCCGGCTCGCAAGAGTGCCGACGTCAAACGCATTGCCCAGGGCCGGCTGGCCGACCTTGAAGAAACGGCGCGGCGGATCGAGATCATGCGCGGTGAACTGAACAGGATGATAAGAGCGTGTCCCGGCAATGATGAACCCGGCTGCGCAATTATAAACCGTCTGTCCTCAACCACCTAGCGGGGCCCTTCGGGCATCGCATCTGGAAGGGCTTCATTGGAACTCCTATAAAAGTGGTGAGTTAAAGTCCCACAATCGGTCCCTGCAGCCGCAGCTTGTGCGTGCGGGACGGCCGAAATCGGAGAAGGATATCGCCCGTGCTCAATTCCCTCGATAGCTTCAATTGCCGCCGTACACTCACAGTGAACGGCAAGGAACATGTATATTATTCGCTGACAGAAGCTGAGAGTAACGGGCTTGCAGGCGTGTCCAAGCTGCCGTTTTCACTCAAGGTGCTGCTGGAGAATTTGCTGCGCTTTGAGGATGGGAGGTCGGTAACTGCCGATGATATTCGCGCCATGGCGGCCTGGGTGCAGGACAAAGGCTCGGCGGGCAAGGAGATAGCGTATCGCCCGGCCCGCGTGCTGATGCAGGATTTCACCGGGGTGCCAGCCGTGGTGGATCTCGCGGCGATGCGTGATGCGACAGTCGATCTCGGTGGTGACGCCCGGCGCATCAACCCGCAGGTGCCGGTTGATCTGGTGATCGACCATTCGGTGATGGTGGACTTCTTCGGCGGAGCGAATTCCTTCGAAAAGAATGTGGACCGCGAATATGAGCGCAATGGCGAGCGCTACACTTTCCTCAAATGGGGGCAGCAGGCGTTTGACAATTTTCGCGTCGTGCCTCCCGGCACCGGTATCTGCCATCAGGTCAATCTGGAATATCTGGCCCAGACCGTCTGGACGGCAGAAGTTGACGGGCAAACGGTGGCCTATCCCGACACACTGGTGGGCACCGATAGCCACACGACCATGGTCAACGGTCTGTCGGTTCTCGGTTGGGGTGTGGGTGGTATTGAAGCTGAAGCGGCCATGCTCGGTCAGCCGGTCACCATGATGATTCCGGAAGTGATTGGATTCCGGCTTGAGGGCGAATTGTCGGAAGGCATCACCGCTACCGACCTGGTGCTGGTGGTTGTACAGATGCTCCGCGAGAAGGGCGTTGTCGGCAAATTTGTCGAGTTTTACGGCCCTGGGCTCGATAATCTTAGCCTCGAGGATCAGGCCACCATCGCCAACATGGCGCCGGAATATGGCGCAACCTGCGGTTTCTTTCCCATTGATGAAGACACGACTGCCTATATGAAGGCGACGGGCCGTGATGAGGATCGGATCGCGCTGGTGGAAGCTTATGCCCGGACTCAGGGCATGTGGCGCGGGTCAGATACGCCCGACCCGGTGTTCAGCTCCACGCTTGAGCTGAACCTTGCCGACGTCGTTCCCTCCATTTCCGGGCCCACACGCCCGCAGGACCGGGTGGTGCTCAAAGATGCGCCAACGGCCTTCCGCGATGCGCTGAAAACGCTGAAGTCTGGCGACGACATGCTTGAGCCTGCGGGCAATGACAATGCGGTGAACCGCTGGCTGGGCGAGGGCGCTGTTGAGCAGAACGAACCCATGCCCGCCGCCATCATGGGCTATCCGGTGGAAGGTCAGAACTACAATCTGGGGGATGGCGACGTGGTGGTTGCCGCCATTACGTCCTGTACCAACACATCCAACCCGTCCGTGCTGGTGGCCGCTGGTCTTGTGGCTCGCAATGCACGTGCAAAGGGCCTGGACGTGAAGCCTTGGGTGAAGACGTCCTTCGCGCCGGGCAGTCAGGTGGTGACCGATTACCTGGAAAAGGCTGGCCTGCAGGACGATCTGGACGCGCTCGGCTTCAACCTGGTTGGCTATGGCTGCACAACATGCATCGGCAATTCCGGCCCTCTGGCAGAGGAGATTTCCAAGGCCATTCACGACAATGACATCGTGGCCTGCTCCGTCCTGTCCGGTAATCGAAATTTCGAAGGCCGCATTTCGCCGGACGTGCGGGCAAACTATTTGGCATCGCCGCCGCTTGTCGTCGCCTACGCCATTGCGGGCACCATGCACACCAATGTCGTGACGGACAGTCTCGGCAAGGATCATGATGGCAATGACGTCTATCTGAAGGATCTGTGGCCATCTTCCGAAGAGATTGCGGGAATCGTCCGCGACGTGGTGACGGAAGACATGTTCCGCACCCGATATGGCGACGTGTTCAAGGGCGATGACAAATGGCGCGGCATCGAAGTGACGGATGG
The DNA here is from genome assembly GCA_039815105.1 of Pseudomonadota bacterium. Classification (GTDB taxonomy): domain Bacteria; phylum Pseudomonadota; class Alphaproteobacteria; order Rhizobiales; family Rhizobiaceae; genus JBCBXA01. The sequence goes on along the minus strand of JBCBZX010000024.1, from coordinate 2,556 downwards.
CAAAACCTACGAGTGGGACTCCACATCCACCTACGTGCAGAACCCGCCCTATTTCGAAGGCATGGAAATGGAGCCAGAGGCCATTGAGGACGTGAAAGGCGCTCGGATCATGGGCCTGTTCGCAGACTCCATCACCACCGACCACATCTCGCCTGCGGGCTCCATCAAACAGGACGGACCGGCTGGCGACTATCTGCGCAGCCATCAGGTGCGGCCGGCTGAGTTCAATTCCTTCGGCGCGCGCCGTGGCAACCATCAGGTTATGATGCGCGGCACCTTCGCCAACATTCGTATCAAAAATCAGATGCTGGACGGCGTGGAGGGCGGCATGACGATGCATCACCCCTCGGGCGAGATGATGCCCATCTATGATGCCGCCATGCGCTACAAGGAAGAAGGCGTGCCGCTGGTGGTTTTTGCCGGCAAGGAATATGGCACCGGCTCATCCCGCGACTGGGCCGCAAAGGGGACGCTGCTACTGGGCGTTCGCGCCGTTATCGCCGAGAGTTTCGAGCGCATCCATCGCTCCAATTTGGTGGGCATGGGGGTTCTGCCATTGGTATTCAAAGACGGCCAAAACTGGGAAGACTTGGGTATTTCCGGCGCTGAGACCGTGGATATTGAAGGGCTGGACGAGCTTGAGCCCCGCCAAGATGTGGAAGCTACAATCACTTACTCAGATGGCTCGACAAAGACCATCATGCTGTTGTGCCGTGTCGATACAGCGGACGAGATGGATTATTACCGCAATGGCGGCATCCTGCATTACGTCCTGCGAAACCTGAACGATCTGGGAAGCTGCGGAATAGGCGCTGCACCCATTAGGCCAACACCAGGCTGAAACTAAAAAGCCGGGCGACATGCCCGGCTTTTGTTTGGCCACTCAGATGAGCATCAGAACCCGATCACCACATCAGCTAGCCCTATCCACATGGGGATGGACAGGATGGCGATGGGTGTGCCGATGCCTGTCGAAGCCCCGACATAGGCCGACGGGTTGGCTTCCGGCAGGGCACCGCGCAATGTCGGCGGACCCGAAATGTCAGAACTGGATGCGGCCATGACTGTGAGCAACACCGTGCCTCCGGCGGAGAAGCCCGTCAGGTGATGGGCCAGAACACCCAAGCCAAAGCCGATGAACCCATGGGCGAAGGGCGCTGCCAAGCCGTAGGCAATGTAAGCCCATGCAACTTTTCTCAACTCACCGATACGCTGCCACGCTTCCATACCCATGATGAGCATGAGGATTGATAAAAGGCCCCGGAAGAGTGGCTCGTAGAAACTCTCATAGACACTTTCAGGCCGTGCCAGTACGCCCAGCGCGATGCCCAGCAGAAGCGCCGAGATGGCCGGGCTGCGCAATGTGTCCACCAATATGGGCCGAAAAATGCTTGTCTCCGGAGCTGTCTGGCCCTTGCCTTCGTAGAGGCCCAGTCCCCATTTGCCGTCGCCAAAGGGACCGGTGCGCATGATTGCTGTGCCGTCGGAGGCCGGTTCCACCTGTGGTTCAGCTGTCGCCATGTCCCGGGCTTCCTGTCGCCGGGCGCTCATCCGCGCCAGAACAATGGCGGTGACCAAAGCAGCCACATCCATGAACGGATAAAGTGCGCCGATGAAGGCCTCGTAATAGAGGCCCTCGGCATCCAGCATCGCCATGGAGGCGGCCAGCGTAGAGGCTGAAACAGCGCCGAATAGTCCCGCCGTAGCATAGCCATCCACCTTTGAAATGCCGGGCCAGCGCCCGATGCTGTTACGGCCCAGCACCACGATGACCATGCCGACGAGCGCTGCAAACACCGCAGGAACCGCCAGATCTACGAAATTGGCTGAGCGCACAGATATGCCTGCGCTGATGCCAACTTTCAGCAGCAAGAGCACCACGATGAATTTGTAGACCGGCTGTGGGATTTCAAACTTGCTGCCCAAGGCTGCCAGCACCATGCCGCCGATGAGGAACGACAAAGTGGGCTTTTGAACTTGCGCCAGCAAAGTGCCGGCAATCTCCGTGACGAATTCCATGTCTTGCGCTCCGCGTATAGTGATGGAAGCGAAATAGGTCGATCAAAAACAAAAGAAAAATACAACTATTCGATTGTTTCGTTCTGTTTTAAAGAACGTTTATGGATCGGTTGAACTATCACCATTTGCGCCTTTTTCGCGAGGTCGCCAACGAAGGCAATCTCACCCGTGCCGCCAAGCGGGTGGGGTTGTCGCAATCCGCTTTGTCGTCGCAGATACGAACCCTCGAACAACGCCTGGGCCATAATCTGTTTGACCGGAAGGGCCGCAGCCTCAAACTCACGGAGGTGGGCGCTATCGTTCTGGACCACGCTGATCGGATCTTCGGTACCGGCCGTGAGCTGCTCGCCACCTTGGAGGGGAGTGCTAGTGAAATGCGGGCTTTGCGGGTCGGGGCGGTCTCGACTTTGTCCCGGAACTTTCAAATGGAATTTCCTTGGTTGGGAAGTATTGCTATTGCTTCATTTGCTTGGTTTTTTATCTCTTTTTGGGGAGGTATATTAGTTATGCTTTGGGCTAGGTTGATGAAGATATTTT